>NZ_JAJDMI010000007.1:0-126274 GCF_020593505.1 Blautia sp. DFI.3.45 | reverse complement strand
TTTACAGATGTAGCATCTTTATCAACAGTGAACTCTACTTCTGCAATCTGTTTTTTTTCTTCTTCAGAATAGTAGTTGATTTTTACAGTTTTTGTAGCTGCTCCATTAGCACTATCGACATCAGCAGAATCAAAAGCTTCTGGTGAGGCATCAGTTCCATCAGAGAATACGCTGACGTCAGAAGCTGCTACAGGTACAACGCTGGTCCCTGCTACGCAGGCAGCGAGCATTAAAGCCATGATTTTTTTTCTACGCTCTTTTAATCCCATATTCTTTTTCTCCTTTATTATCTGAAAAACATATTTCTTTTGCATTGCAAGAATGGGGCATAATCATGAATTATGCCCCGTCTTGCCTGTTGGAATCTTATATAAAATTACCCAAATGGATTATTTTACAGTGATCTTTTTAAGATTGGACCATGGGCTGAATACTTTCCTGCCGTTTTCGGAAGTTCTGTTGAATGCATGCATTCCTACTGTCCAGCTTCCTTTTGGTACATTCTTAAATGTAGCTGTTACTGTACCTTCTTTGAGGTTCAGGATCTTGTGATCGCCATAGTGGTATGGACGAGTCTCTCCGTTTTCTTTCTTGGAGGATGTTCCAAGTACTACGTCGTATCCTGTTGCATTAGCAGCTGCTTTATATGTTACTTTTACAGTTGTTCCGCTTACTTTTACGCTTGTGATGATCGGAGCATCCGGTGTGATTGCAGATACAACGAATGGATATGCATTTGACCAGTCGCTGAATACTTTCTTACCGTTTTCGTCACGTTTCCAAGCGTGGCAGTATGCGTAGTATGTTCCCTGCTGTACATACTTAAAGTTAGTGGATGTGCTGACCTGATTCTTGCTAATGGAATCATAGTCTTTATTTGTGATGCAATCGCGATCTGTAGAGATTACGTAGTCATAACCTGCAGCGCCATCAGTATCACCAGAAAGAACAACTGTTGCTTTGTTTCCAGTAACATTTACTTTAGTGATCATCGGAGCATCCGGTTTTTCATCTTCTGCTTTTCCGTCTGCAACTACTGTCTTGGATCCTGTGTAGTTTTTGGATGTGCTGTTTGCTTTTACTGTATATGTTCCGTCAGTGTTCTTTTCAGAAGTATATTCTGTAGCCGGAACTGGGAGATATCCATTTAATACAGTTGTAACGCCATCTTTTACAGTTACAGTACAATCGTTGATGTTCTTCTTATCAACGCCCCATGTTAAGTTTGCTCTGGAATAAGCTGTACTGTCAACATCGTCTGTATCGAATGTTGCAACACCAGACTCTGTGTATCCGTTGATACCTTTGATTTCTACGCCGTAGATGTCTCCAACTGTTACATCGATAGGAGTTACAGTATTGCCATCTTTGTCGATTAATCTAAGTGTATAATCTTTGCCTTCAACTAATGTGCTTCCGCCAATCTGAATCAGTACTTCAGGTTTAACCGGAAGACCAGCTGCGTATGTAGCATTTTTAACACTTACATTCTTAGCAACAAATTCAACAGATTTGATTGTAAACGGGATATAAGCAACAACACCATTGATAATTGTTCCGTCAGAAGTAACAATTGTCTTGGTTCCTGCAAATCCTGTTCCTTCTTTAGCTACTGCATAGATATAACCAATGTTTTCTTTTCCTGCAGTTACTTTCTTACCTGTGATATTATCAGCGTATTTAATCTCGAAATCACTTTCTTTTGCAGTTGTCTTTACGCCATCATCAGTAACTTTTCTGATATTGCTTAATAATGCTTTTGCAAAAGTATGCTCATTTCCATCAAATGTGAATGCAGTCTGGCTGTTATGAACTACGCCGTTTACATTTCCATCAGCATCTTTATCTACATCTGCTGTATAAGCGTCTGTTACGTCAAATCCTTTGCTGTCATAAACGTTAAGAGTAGCTTCTACTTTTTCTTTTACGATATTGAAGCTTGCTGTGATGTTAGAACCTGTGAAGTTCTTGTTTCCATCTAATGGTTTCAGAACAACTGTTCCGACTCCGGCTTCAACGTTTTCGCCATAAGAAACGATTTCAAACTGGTTGGATACATCGTTTCCGTTTAATGTTGCTGTAAATTTACGAGGTCTTACCTGTTTTCCAGTGTAATCCTGATCAGCGATGGATACTTTTACATCTGCTGTGTTTGCAGCTGTGATTGTAAATGTTCCAGTTGCTTTTCCTGAATAGAAGTTGTTGTATCCCTGTACAGTGATTGTTCCAGTACCAACATTTACAGCATTGCTGATGCTTACTTCCTCATATTCAGCATCTTTATCGTTAACTTCACCCTTCTTGTAAAGAGCAATAGCACCGTCAAGCACTGCATAAGTAGGCTGGATCTTTCCACCTGTGTAAGTATAAGTAGAAGGTGTTGCAACAACCATAGCGTCTGTTAATTTCTTAGGTACGATTTCTGTCTTACCGCTTGCTGTAACAGTTCTTGTTTTGCCGTTTGTTGTTTTTAAAATATAGTTTGTGTTTGTAACAGTAACTTCTGTAATGATGTTGTTAAACAAGCCATTAGCGATATCTTTGTTTTCATATTCATATTTAACTGTGAAATCGCTGTCTGTGAGAGTTTTTTCTACTTTTTTGCCTGTTTCGTCTTTTGCTACAACTGTTACAGGAAGTTTATATTCGCCTGCTTCTGTAAGTGCTTTATTAATAGAAACATCATCCGGTACAGTTACATAATCAGCTTCAACTACCAGTGGTTTGATTAAGAACGGAATAGATACTGTCTGATCTTTGTATGTTCCGCTTGTAATCTTGATGTTAACGTAAGCGTTTGCTACTGGATTGTAATTTCCGTCATATACAGTTGTTGCATTTACGTTGTTTGTATATCCTGTGATTTCGTATCCGTCTGTTCCAAGATCTTCTGTCTTAGGAACACCAGTAGCGTTATAATACTGAATAACTAAATCGCCTAAATCGCTCTTGGAAGGTTTGATCTCATCGCCTGTATAAGGTGTTGTATACTGTGTTTTTGCAGATACAGCATTTAATGCAGCTGCAGTAGCAACAACAGTAAATGTCTGCTCACCTGTGCAGTTTCCACCGTCTTTTGCACGTACTGTAACAGTATATGTACTTCCGTTTTTAAATTCTGTAGCGTCTGTACCATCAGCGTTCTTTACGATGAGTGTATATTCTTTGTTGGAGTTTTTAATTGCAGAAAGGTCTGAGCCTTCTACACCTGTAAATGCCAGATAATTAGCTAAATCTTTTACAGCAATGCTTGTTGGAATCTGTCCGCTTAAAGTTTTCACTGAAATTTTTGTTCCTGCTGTAGAGAGATCACGTTTTGCAACGTTAACAGTTTCATTTGTTGTATAATACTCATCTGCATCAGTGAAGTTCTTTAATTTTGTTTTGTCAACATATACAACAACGGGGTAATCACCTACTTTTGTATATTCAACCTGAGCAGTTGTAACTGCAGCAGATAAATCAGCACCGCTTAATTTTCCATCAGCGCCTTTATTACTGGAAGCAGATTCTTTTAATGTAATGTTATCTTTGGAAATCTTAATAGCCTTACCTGTATACTGATAGGACTGTCCTTTTGTTGCTGTTGCAAGGATATCTCCTTTTGCATATGCTCTTGCTGTAACCTTACCGATTACAAGTTCAGCACTGCCTGTGTAAGCAGAGTCTTCTTTTGCTGTTACAGTAAGTTTGAATTCTTCTTTATTATTAGTTGCATTAGTTACAGATGTTTCATAAGCATCAGCAGCTACATTTGCTTTTTCAGAATCCAGAACAGTAAGTGCAACGCCGTCAGCTTCAGTAATAGTCTGAGCAAAACCGTTGTATGCTTTTGTTGTGGTTGCAGGTGTAGCAGTCACAGAATTTAAAGATCTCTTTTCTACAGCTACAGAAATACCTGTGTTAATGTCATAAAGAGTCTGCTGATTGCTGTCTACATCGTAAACATAAAGGGTTAATGTTTTTCCAGCCATGTCAGCTGTTGTATTTAAACTCATATCAGCTGCATCGTCTACTTTTCCGTTAGAAGATGCATATGCAATACCTTTTTCGTCAACCCAACGATACTGCCATCCACCTTCTACTTCTGATCCGTCAGTTTTAGTTACAGTACCACTGATAACAGATGCTCCTCCCCAAACAACTTTTTTGCTGTCTGCAGATAAGTTAAGAGTAATATCAGCTTCATTTACCATTACAGATGCTGGAGCTGCGTCTTCTGTATCGTCAACAACAGGAGCTTCTGCAGCGAACGCATCTGCTTCAGTAGCTACGGAAGCGTCAGTACCATCGCTGAACTCAGCAGCCCATACCGGCACATTAGAAGTAGCAAGCATTGCAACAACAAGTGACATACTTAATGTCTTTTTTGCCATGCCCTTCTTTGTGTTTTTAATCTTTGTCATGATTATAGTTCCCCTTTCCTTAATATAACTATTTCTTTTTGGGTAAAGATTCCTAGACATAATCTGTCTGTTATGGTTAATAATAGTGCTTTCACCACTTTTTGTCAAGGGTAATGCTCAAGAATTTTACGATTTTTTTAAATTTCATACACTTCAAAAGCATTTATTTTCCTTGATTTTTCATGCTAAAAATCTATAATTTGTTACAAATGTGGTGAGTTGTTCGTTCTAATCACAAGATGATGTATCAACCCCTGTATGGTCAAATGGCAGAGAACCCTCTATAATTCTCTGCCATTTTCTCATTTTATAACTGTTGTTCTTTTTTTATTCTTTCAACCTGCTCAATCGGCATCTGTGTATCTGCAGCGATTTCTTCCAATGTACTTTTGCCTCTTTTTAGCATACAGATTACTATTTTTTCTTTCGTCTCTGTTTTTATTTCTTCTTTCACTTCTTCTTTCACATCTTGCCTTATTTCATTTATCAGCTTATCTGTTTTCAGCTCTAATACTTCTCCGCCCATGGCTCGGTCAACTCCCTTCTTTGTTTTTTCTGAATCTGAGAAAATGTAGTCTGCAATTTTTATGATTACTTCCACAAGGTAACGATGCAGTGCTTCTTTTCCGTTTTCAAGCAGACTTTCTTCCAGTCTTCTGGATATTGTCACATATTCATCCAGCAATTTCTGAAGTTTTTCTGGATCTTTCTCTATATCTTCTCTGCTTTTTTCATATCTTATGACATAAAATGGCAGGAGAAAGAGCAGTTTCTGCATCTCCGGTACTCTGTTTTGTATTTTCTATTGTAACAGATGCCTTCTCATTTTTCCAGTCAAATCTCTGTTTTTAAGAACTTTTTGTTCCTTTATATTATATGTCTGTACACAAAATTTCCCGTACAAATGAATTAATGTATTATGTCACTACTGTAGCAAAAAGCCCCTGCAACACAGTCCTGATAACTGTACTGCCAGGGGCTTTATTTTTATTCAGAAGCAATTACTTCTATAGATATAGCATATTATTTCTTTCTGACAATAACCTTATCCAGATGCCAGATATCATCTACATATTCCTGGATGGTTCTGTCGGATGTGAACTTGCCGCTGCATGCTGTGTTGAGGAGTGCTTTCTTAGCCCAGCCTTTTTCATCTCTGTATGCTGCTTCTACGCGTTTCTGTGCGTCTGCATAGGAACGGAAGTCTGCGAGGATGAAGTAGCGGTCTGCTCTGTCTGTGTTCTTTGTGTTGAGAAGTGAATCGTACAGGTCACGGAAGAGTTCTGTATCGTTGGAGAAGGTTCCGTTGATGAGCTGCATCAGTACCTGACGGATTTCTTCGTCTGTGTTGTAGATTACATTTGGATCGTATCCGCCGTTGTTTTCGTAGTTGATTACTTCGTCGGAGCTTAAACCGAAGATGAATGCGTTTTCTGCGCCAACTTCTTCTACGATCTCTACGTTGGCACCGTCCATTGTTCCAAGTGTAGGAGCACCGTTGAGCATGAACTTCATGTTACCTGTACCGGATGCTTCTTTACTTGCTGTGGAGATCTGCTCGGAAACGTCTGCTGCTGCGAAGATCCACTCAGCGTTGGATACTCTGTAGTTTTCGATGAATACAACTTTGATCTTGCCGTTGATGGAAGCGTCGTTGTTTACTACGTCTGCTACTGAGTTGATGAGTTTGATGATCTTCTTGGCTGTTGCGTAACCTGCGGATGCTTTTGCACCGAAGATGAATGTTCTTGGATAGAATTCCATTTCCGGATGCATCTTGATCTGGTTGTACAGATAGATAACATGCAGGATGTTCAGGAGCTGACGTTTGTACTCGTGAAGTCTCTTAACCTGTACATCGAAGATGGAGTGCGGGTCTACTTCTACGCCATTGTGCTCGAGGATGTATTTAGCCAGACGCTCTTTGTTCTTGAACTTAATGTTCATGAATTCCTGGAGTGCTTTCTCATCATCAGCATAAACTGCCAGTTTCTTTAACTGTGGAAGGTCTGTGATCCAGTCCGGTCCGATATGCTCTGTGATCCAGTCTGCAAGGAGTGGATTTGCGTGGAGCAGGAAACGTCTCTGAGTGATACCGTTTGTCTTGTTGTTGAATTTCTCAGGCATCATTTCATAGAAGTCTTTTAATTCCTGATTCTTCAGGATTTCTGTATGAAGGCGTGCAACACCGTTTACAGAGTAGCCTGCTGCGATTGCAAGGTGAGCCATCTTAACCTGTCCGTCATAGATGATAGCCATCTTTTTAATCTTTTCATAATTTCCCGGATATTTAGCCTGGATCTCAAGGATGAAACGACGGTTGATCTCTTCGATGATCTGGTATACACGCGGAAGCAGTCTGGAGAAGAGCTCAATCGGCCATTTCTCAAGTGCCTCGGACATAATTGTATGGTTTGTGTAAGCAACAGATTTTCTTGTTACTTCCCATGCTTCATCCCATCCGAGTCCTTCTTCGTCCATGAGGATACGCATTAACTCTGCTACTGCTACAGTCGGATGTGTATCGTTCATCTGGAATGTTACTTTTTCATATAATTTATGGATATCGTCATGTTTCTTTTTGTATTTGGCAATTGCTGCCTGGAGGCTTGCAGATACAAAGAAGTACTGCTGTTTCAGTCTCAGCTCTTTACCTGCATAGTGGTTGTCGTTCGGGTAAAGGACTTCTACGATATTGCGGGCAAGGTTCTCCTGCTCTACTGCTTTCTTGTAATCACCCTTGTCAAAGGAATCAAGCTCGAAGTCTACGATCGGCTCTGCATCCCAGATACGAAGTGTGTTTACTACATCATTGTCATATCCTGTGATCGGCATATCATAAGGAATGGCTTTTACTGCCTGATATCCTTCGTGGATAAATTTGTTTCTGCCCTTTTCAGGATCGTACTCTACTCTTACATATCCGCCGAAGTGTACTTCCTTGGCATATTCCGGACGGCGCAGTTCGAATGGATATCCGTTCTTTAACCAGTTATCCGGTACTTCGATCTGGTATCCGTTCTCAATCTTCTGTTTGAACATTCCGTAATGGTAACGGATTCCGCATCCGTATGCAGCGTAGTTTAATGTTGCAAGAGAGTCAAGGAAACATGCGGCAAGTCTTCCCAGACCACCATTTCCAAGTGCAGGATCCGGTTCCTGATCCTCGATGCAGTTAAGGTCAAATCCCAGTTCCTCAAGAGCTTCTTTTACTTCCCCGTAAGCGCAAAGGTTGATCAGGTTGTTTCCGAGAGCACGTCCCATCAGGAATTCCATGGACATATAGTATACGATCTTCGGATCCTGTTCGTCATAAGCTTTCTGTGTTGCAAGCCAGTTATCAATGATAACGTCTTTTACAGAGTAGCTTACTGCCTGGAAAATCTGCTCCTGTGTAGCTTCTTCAATTGTTTTTCGATAGAGGAATTTTACGTTGTCTTTTACGCTTTTCTTGAATGCCTCTTTCTTGAACATTTCGTTTGTCATTTCATACCTCCCGTAATGGTTTCACTGTTCACTTTATTCTCAGCAATACACCTTCCGGATATTGCCGGTGAACCTCTTCATTCCGTCAACTCTTCTGTTTTCTCATATCAGAGAAATTGGGGGCAAAGAATCTCCGCCTCCAATTTCCTCTCTGAAATCAGACTGTCAAGGATAATGATACTCTTTTTTCGACAGTCTGTCATGTGTATAATTGCCGAATTTTATAACATTTTTTTGTTATCGTGCATTGCGAAAGTAGTATATTTCCTGTGAAATACCTATAACTTATCAGTACCTTGTCAGTAATTGACCGAATGTTGTCAATTACAGTTTCTTAACACCCATAGTTACTGCTTCTTTGTTGATGTTCCACTCTTTCACATAACCATCGGTCTCGCCAAGTACCATTTCGTCTGCAAGTACTTCTGACTTGATATCATCTTCGTGTGCTTTCATGACATCCTGGATCTTGTCGTTTCCGTGAGCGTATACTACGATCTTGTCCATAACTTCGAAGCCGGCTTCCTTACGCATGGTCTGGATCTTGCTGATGATCTCACGTACGAATCCCTCTTCGATCAGTTCAGGTGTCAGGTTTGTATCCAGGACTACGGATGTTTCACCGTCAGATTCAGATACATAACCCTCTGTCTGTGCTGTTTCAATAAGAAGGTCTTCTTCTGTAAGTTCTACATTGTTTCCGTTGATATCCAGTTTCAGGACACCGTTGGTTCTCAGCTCGTTCATTGCTGCTGTTCCATTGATGTCTGTGAGAGCCTGTCTGATTCCTCCAAGGAGTTTACCGTATTTCGGTCCTACTGTACGAAGCTGTGGTTTGAAGCTGTAGGAGATAAAGGATTCTACATCATCTGCGAATTTTACTTCTTTGACATTCAGTTCGTCTGCGATAATGTCAGTGTAGAATTCACTCATTTTCTTCTCAGCTTTTACATACATGGTTCCGATCGGCTGACGGTTCTTGATGTTTGCTGTATTTCTGCAGGCACGTCCCAGAACTACGATCTCCAGAAGCTCTTTCATGTCTGCTTCCAGATCTTTGTCGATCCATGCTTCGTTTACAGTTGGGAAGTCGCAGAGATGGATACTCTCCGGAGCATCTTTATCCACGCTTCTTACCAGGTTCTGATAGATGTCTTCGGTCATGAACGGGATCATCGGAGCTGCTGTTTTGGCGATGGTTACCAGTGCATGGTACAGAGTCATGTAAGCATTGATCTTATCCTGCTCCATTCCCTTTGCCCAGAAACGTTCACGGCTTCTTCTTACATACCAGTTACTCATCTCATCTACGAATTCCTGAAGTGCTCTTGCTGCTTCCGGGATCTTGTAGTTTGCCAGATCATTGTCTACAGCCTGAACAGTTGTGTTTAATCTGCTGAGCAGCCATTTGTCCATTACAGGAAGCTGGTCATAGTTCAGTTCATATTTGGTCGGGTCGAAGTTGTCGATGTCTGCATATAATACGAAGAATGCGTAAGTATTCCACAGTGTACTCATGAATTTACGCTGTCCTTCCACAACAGCCTTGCCATGGAAACGGTTCGGAAGCCATGGAGCACTGTTGATGTAGAAGTACCATCTGATAGCATCTGCGCCGTATTTGTTCAGTGCATCGAATGGATCAACTGCATTTCCTTTGGACTTACTCATCTTCTGTCCGTTCTCATCCTGGACATGTCCCAGAACGATTACGTTCTTGTATGGTGCTTTATTGAAGAGCAGTGTGGATTCTGCAAGGAGTGAGTAGAACCATCCACGAGTCTGGTCTACTGCCTCGGAGATAAAGTTTGCAGGGAACTGCTGCTCAAATAATTCTTTGTTTTCAAATGGATAATGATGCTGTGCGAAAGGCATTGCTCCTGAGTCGAACCAGCAGTCAATAACCTCCGGTACACGATGCATTTCTCCACCGCACTCCGGACACTTCAGTGTGATCTCATCGATGTATGGGCGGTGAAGCTCTACTGTCTTGGCTCTCTCATCACCGCTCATCTCGAATAACTCCTGACGGCTTCCAATGGAATGCATATGTCCGCATTCACACTGCCAGATGTTCAGTGGTGTTCCCCAGTAACGGTTACGGCTGATACCCCAGTCCTGAACGTTTTCAAGCCAGTCGCCGAAACGTCCTTTACCGATGCTCTCAGGGATCCAGTTGATTGTATTGTTATTTCTGATCAGGTCATCCTTAACTGCTGTCATCTTGATGAACCAGGATTCTCTTGCATAGTAGATCAGTGGTGTGTCACATCTCCAGCAGTGTGGATAATCATGCTCGAATTTCGGAGCATCGAAGAGCTTGCCTTCTTTGTCCAGATCTGTGAGGACCATAGGATCTGCTTTCTTTACGAAAACGCCTGCGTATGGTGTCTCTTTTGTCAGGTTACCCTGTCCGTCTACGAACTGTACGAATGGCAGTTCATAGTTACGTCCGATTCTGCTGTCGTCTTCACCGAATGCAGGTGCGATGTGAACGATACCTGTACCATCACTCATAGTAACGTAGTTATCACAGGTTACGAAATGAGCTTTCTTTTTCTGTTTTGCTGCTGCCTCTCCTGCACATGCGAAAAGCGGCTCGTATGCTTTGTATTCCAGGTCTGTTCCTTTGTAGGTTTCCAGAACTTCATATGCTTTCTCGCCTTCTTCTTTTGCAAGTTTGCCAAGGACTTTGTCAAGGAGTGCTTCTGCCATATAATAGGTATATCCGTCTGCTGCCTTTACTTTGCAGTAAGTCTCATCCGGGTTTACGCAGAGTGCAACGTTGGACGGAAGTGTCCATGGTGTTGTTGTCCATGCAAGGAAGTATGCATCTTCACCAACAACCTTGAATCTTACAACTGCGGAGCGCTCTTTTACAGTTTTGTATCCCTGGGATACTTCCTGTGCGGAAAGAGGGGTACCGCATCTTGGACAGTAAGGAACGATTTTGAAGCCTTTATACAGAAGCTTCTTGTTCCAGATTTCTTTTAATGCCCACCATTCGGATTCAATATAATCGTCATAGTAAGTTACGTATGGATGTTCCATATCAGCCCAGAAACCAACAGTAGAGGAGAAATCCTCCCACATTCCTTTGTATTTCCAGACGCTTTCCTTACACTGTTTGATGAATGGCTCCATACCGTATTCTTCGATCTGCTCTTTGCCATCCAGACCAAGTTTCTTCTCTACTTCCAGCTCTACCGGAAGTCCGTGGGTATCCCATCCTGCTTTACGCGGAACCATGTAGCCCTTCATTGTACGGTATCTCGGGATCATATCCTTGATAACGCGGGTAAGTACATGGCCGATGTGCGGTTTACCGTTTGCAGTAGGCGGTCCGTCGTAGAATGTATAGGTTTCTCCCTCTTTTCTATTCTCCATACTTTTCTCAAAGATATGGTTTTCTTTCCAGAATTCTTCTACTTTTTTCTCACGGTCTACAAAGTTTAAGTTCGTATCAACTTTCTGGTACACAGTAATTTACCTCCTGTTTAAATTATTTGTATCAGACACCTGAAAATATGCAGGACGTTTATATACGCTGAAAAATATTTCCAGTGTCCTTTAAGAACGAAAATAAGCCCATAAAAAAATCGCCCTTTTGTAAAAGGACGAAGGTTTATTGACGTTCGCTATACCACCTGTTACATTGTACGGGCATCCTCTGCCGATACATGAATCTTTTAACGGGGATTTCCGTCAGCTCTTACCTGTCTGTACACCCTTCAGAGCTGCAACTCCGGAGTGATCTTCACTGCATTTACTCACCACCGGGCTCACACCCTCCCCGGTTCGCTGTCTGCTTTCCCCTGCAATTACTCTCTCCATCAACGTTTTTGTGGACATATCATTTATTTAACTATGCGGATTCATTATAAGGTCACAAAATTCACTGTGTCAAGTATTTTTTTGAATATTAGGGTAATCCTGTTACTGTTTAATAACACTGGTTACTGTCAAACTCCCGAACAGTAACACACTGTTAACATACTATCATATAAATTTTACACAGGCATTGTAATTAATGATATAATAAGGTAGAATATTTTGTCCGAACGTCATTTAAAACGATGTACTAGAGTGTGTCTGAAAAATCATTCCCGCAATCTGCACGCCCCACTTTGCGGTATATTTCACCCGAATTCAGTTGCCGTAGCCCGCTACGGCGCCCTCATCCGGGCAAAATATACCACAAATTGTGACGCACATCTTGCAGAAAGCCTTTTTCAGACACGCTCTAGGATATGGAAAGCAACTACTATGTATATTTAATGAAGGGTAATTTCAAATGTTTAAAACAAAATTTCATAAATTAATGAAACGTTTCCTCACCGGAATGCTTTGTGCAGGGATTCTGACCTCCCAGCCTGCAGTCACTTACGCTGCCGAGACCTCTGCCACTCCTGAAGCCGGTCATTCGGAAACCTATTCACAGGCCTCAGATATTGATTCTGTCAAAGGATGGCCCGCAGGTCCTAATATCGAGGGACAGTCCGCAGTACTGATGGATGCAGTCACTGATACTATTCTTTATTCCAAGAATGCCAAAGATAAGCTATATCCCGCCAGTATCACTAAGATCATGACCGCTCTTCTGGCCTGTGAATATCTGGATATGAACGATACGATCACCATGTCGCAGGAAGCGGCTTATGGGATTGAGGCCGGAAGCTCCAGCATTTACGCAGAAACAGGAGAGGTTTTCACAGTAGAGCAGGCCCTGATGGCTCTGATGCTGGAATCCGCCAATGAGATGGCTCTTGCTCTGGCAGAAAAAACAAGCGGTTCTGTAAAGAAGTTTGTTGAACTGATGAACCAGAGGGCAGCTCAGCTTGGCTGTAAGAACACCCATTTTAATAATCCAAATGGTCTTCCGGATGAGACGCATTATACCACCGCAGGTGATATGATGAAGATTGCAAAGGCAGCCTGGTATAATCCCAGATTCCGTAAATTTGTGACCACACAGGTTTATGAGATTCCTCCGACTAATAAGCAGTCTGAAACCCGTTATCTTCTCAATCACCATAAGATGATGCCCGGACAGTCTTATGCATACGATGGGGTTCTGGGAGGAAAGACCGGATACACCGATGCAGCGGGAAGTACGCTTGTCACCTATGCCAAGAGAGGAAATTCCATTCTCATTGCAGTTGTGCTGAATTCTACAAACGGTGCTTTTCCTGACACAACTTCTCTGCTGGATTACGGCTTCGACAATTTTGAAAAAGTAGACTTGAATATAGATACCGATCCGGTACCGGCAGTATTTCTCCCATGCGAAAAGCACCTGTTAAAGGACTGGAATAATCTGTGTTCCTTCTATTATATGAGGCATGTGTACGTAACTGTCCCCACAGGAACCGATGTGAGCCAGCTTGTAAAGAAGCAGAAACTTCTGAACAATTCTGTCGGTCCAAAGCGAATTAAAAGTAAATATTATTTAGACGGCCATATGGTCGGATATGGAATGCAATATGAAAAGGAAATCCTTTCAGATTTCCTTCTCAACGCTTCTTTTTAGTTTTCGCCTGAGGCGGAGGACTTCTTTTCTTTCACGAAGTTCCTCTGCTTCTTCTGTATCTGTGAAACGCAATGTCTTCACAGCGAAATATTTCTCATCTTCTGTTTTTCGGATGCGGATCTTGCCTCTTATCAGCCCATGTTCTTCACAATTGGATATGCTGTAATAAACCTTTGGATTATTCATAAACCATCGGAGTTTGCGCTTTGCAGGCAGATGACAGACCGGACATCTGGTGCTGGTCACCTCGCGGTCTTTCATGATTCGCTCTCTTGTGGCAAATTCTCTGGATACATATTTGTCATGATCCGGATAGGAAATATGTATCTCGTCTTTTTTCTTCTTTGGATTCTGGTAAACATCCAGTGACGGATGATTGATGATGATTATGTTATTTATTTTCTCCAGGACTTTCGCTGTATACCAGGCATCTGCAAGCGCCCGGTGAAATCCCCTGGATTTCTCTATTTTCAGCTCATCGATCGCATGCTCCAATGCACACCTGTGTGTACCGTCATCATAACTGATACTGTATAGTTTCTGCACATCATAATAGGTCACAGGTCCGGGAAGCAGATCCAGCAGCCCATAGAACTTCATATTTCTCTGAAGTTCCATCACGTCCTGATTTCCCCAGGTAAAAAAGTACCAGTCTTCTCCGCACCAGTCAATAAATTCCCTGACTGCCTGCTCAAAGGGCACGCCTTTCATAAGATCTTTATAATCTACATGAATTACCTCATGGATGCTGTCATGAATCCATTTATAGACCTGTGGTTTGATCAGTCGGTGAAAATGATCCGTTATTTCTTTTTTGCTGTTTACTTTTACAGCCCCAATCTCGATAATCTCAAATGGAAGCCTGTCGTTACGTGTTTTCTTTCCCGAAGGATTCTGATTCCATTCCAGGTCAAAGACAATATAGTTCATTCATCCGGTCCTTTTTGTTTATTACTTTTTCGCATTTATTTTCCACTGCTGATAAACATATTATTTCACAATCTTCAGTTCATACTGTCTGGTTCCCAGACCAATCTTCTCTGCCTGATCCAGTGTTGCCTGCCATTCAATGTTCGGGTTGGAATCTTTGAAATGGTCGTGGTGGCAATGCCAGTCAGGTTTTGCCAGATGTTCTCCAAGCTGGCTGTTCTCGATCGGAGTTGCTTTCAGACAGGCATCTGCGCAGGCCTGATCCAGAGCAACCGGGTCAAAGCTTGCAAACATTCCGATATCAGGAAGGATTGGTGCATCATTTTCGCCATGGCAGTCACAGTTCGGGCTGATATCCTGAACAAGTGCTACATGGAAATGCGGACGGCCATGACAGACTGCCTGTGCATATTCTGCCATCTTACGGTCAAGAAGTTCATTCGCACTGCTGTTTGGATTGTATACTGCATCAAAACCGCAGGCTCCGATACAACGGCCGCAGCCTTTACATTTATCATAATCAATGACTGCTTTTTTATTCGGATATGTAATCGCATCACTTCCGCACTCTTTCGCGCAGCGACGGCATCCGCGGCAGAGTTCTTCATTTACTGCAGGTTTTCCGCTGGCATGCTGTTTCATCTTACCAGCGCGGCTTCCGCATCCCATTCCGATGTTCTTGAGAGCACCGCCGAAGCCGGTTGCTTCATGACCTTTGAAGTGGCTTAAGCTGATAAAAATATCTGCATCCATGATCGCATGTCCGATCAGTGCAGTCTGACAATATTCACCGTTAACTACCGGTACTTCTACTTCGTCTGTACCGCGTAAGCCATCACCGATGATGATCTGGCATCCTGTTGAAATGCTGTTAAATCCGTTGAGATTTGCGCACTCCAGATGCTCCAGTGCATTCTTACGGCTTCCCGGATAAAGAGTGTTGCAGTCTGTGAGGAACGGAAGTCCTCCCTGCTCTTTACAGAGATCAGCTACTGCTTTTGCGTAGTTCGGACGCAGGAAAGCCAGATTGCCAAGTTCTCCGAAATGCATTTTAATAGCCACGAATTTTCCATCCATATCAATGTCTTTGATTCCGGCTGTAACGCAGAGTTTCTTCAGTTTATCAAGCTGGCTGGTGCCAACCGGACATCTGAAATCAGTAAAATAAACGGTTGATTTCTCCATCGTTTTTTCCTCCTGTTTTTATTGACCAAAATTTGATTTTCTTTTTTATTTTATCACAAGATGCAGGTTCTTTTCGAGATATTTTTTTGCTTACATCTGTTCGTAAAATTTTGTCACCTTTTTGTATTCTGCAGGCAAAGTAATCTGCTCTACCACAACATCTCCATCTTCTGCATTGTGGTAACGGTAAATGTAAACGCCCTCCTGGATCTCATCTGCTTCGATCAGAGAAACTGCCAGATATCCCTGTCCTTCAAATTCAAAGGTATCCATGATCGCAAAATCCCGTTCTGTTCCGTCAGATACCGGGATGCTGATTACTTCATATTCTTCCATAGTATGTTTTCCTTTCATTTATAAGCAGTCTTATTCTTATTTTCGCTGTTTTTTATTGTAGCAAAGAGTGTTAATTATATCAATCCTATTTAACCGAATCAAGTAAGTCGTTACTGTTCACAGTAACAGTAAGGCCCCTGCGGGTTACAAAAAGAAAGACTGCACCTCCAATGAGCACAGCCTTTCCGGTTTAGTATATTTTATTCAGTTCTGCTTACAATTGCTTATGCCATGATCGGTTTTAATGCTTCTGCAAGCTTCTCTTTCTCAGCTTCTGCCTCTTCCAGGTTCTTGCCGAGAGTTGTGTAATAGATCTTGATCTTTGGTTCTGTTCCGGATGGGCGGACAACTACTGTCTCGCCGTTATCCAGCTTGTAGATCAGTACGTTTGCTGCAGGAAGTCCTGTTTCTTCCGGTTTCTGGTAATCTGTTACTTTTACTATAGTATGACCTGCGATCTCTGTGAGAGGTTTGTCACGAAGTCCCTGCATCAGAGCTGACATCTTATCCATTCCGCTTAATCCCGGGAATTCGAAGCTGTCTACTTTATTCAGGTAACGTCCGTACTGTGCATAGATCTCTTCCATTCTCTGTTTCAGGGAACTTCCTATACTTCTGTAATATGCAGCCATTTCACAGATCAGCATAGATCCGATAACAGCATCCTTGTCACGTACATATGGTCCTGCAAGGTATCCGTAGCTCTCTTCAAATCCGAAGATAAATCTGTCTACTTCATCTGCTGCTTCAAGCTGTGCGATCTGATCGCCGATCCACTTGAATCCTGTAAGTACGCTTCTGAGTTCTACTCCATAGTGCTCTGCCACTGCATCTGCAAGTGGTGTGGAAACAATGGATTTCACTGCTACCGGGTTCTTTGGCATTGTGCCTTTTTCAATGCGGCCTGCACAGATATAGTCAAGAAGGAGTACACCTACCTCATTACCTGTTACCAGTTCATAGGAACCATCCGGGCATTTCATTGCGATACCAACACGGTCTGCATCCGGATCAGTTGCAAGCATTAAGTCTGCACCTGTTTCTTTTGCGAGATTTAATCCAAGCTCCAGAGCTGCAAAGATTTCCGGGTTCGGATAGCTGCAGGTTGTGAAGTATCCGTTCGGATATTCCTGTTCCGGAACGATTGTGATATCTGTGATTCCGATATCTTTTAATACCTGAGTTACAGGTACAAGTCCTGATCCGTTTAACGGGCTGTAAACCAGTTTCAGTCCTGCTGTCTTGCAGAGACCCGGACGAACCTGACGGGATTCGATAGCTTCATAGAGAGCCTGCTTGCAGTCATCTCCTACAAAACGAATCTTTCCCTGTTCTACGCCTTCTGCGAAGGACATATATTTCGCACCTGTAAGTACGTCTGTTTTCTGGATCTCTTCATATACAATGGCAGCTGCATCGTCTGTCATCTGGCATCCGTCAGGACCGTATGCTTTGTATCCGTTGTACTTAGCCGGGTTGTGGGATGCTGTTACCATAATACCTGCATTGCATTCATAGTAACGTGTTGCAAAGGAAAGTGCAGGTACAGGCATCAGTGCGTCATAAATTCTGACATTGATATCATTTGCCGCCAGTACGCCTGCTGCTGTTTTTGCAAATACATCACTCTTAAGACGGCTGTCATAGCTGATGGCTACTGTCTGATTACCGCCCTGTGTTTTTACCCAGTTCGCAAGTCCCTGTGTTGCCTGGCGAACTACATAAATATTCATACGGTTGGTTCCGGCTCCAAGTACTCCGCGAAGTCCGGCAGTTCCGAATTTCAGCGCTACTGCGAAACGATCTTTGATCTCTTCGTCATTTCCTTCGATTTTGGATAATTCCGGATTAAGATCCGCATCCTGCAGATCTGCTGCCAACCAACGTTTGTATTCTTCCTGATACATTTTGACCACTCCTGCCTTATTTTTTAGATTTTTTAAGATATTTCCATAATATCATAAATCAGACAAATCAGCAACAAGACAGCGAGATTTCAATCAAATTTTAAAAATTACTTTCTTTTCTGTTTGTCCGCTCTCTGCAGGCGTTTCCTATATTGGTCAGGCAGAGCACTGTGGTGATCAGGAAAAGTCCGGGGATCAGAATGATCCACCAGGAACCTGTCATTAATGCCTTATCTGACAGAGACAGCATACTTCCCCATGTGATAACCTCTATGGGAAGTCCAATGCCCATAAAGCTTAAAGTAGCTTCAGAGATCATTGCAGTTCTTACATTCATGACTACCATAAACATAATGGATGAGAAAAAGTTCGGCACCAGATGCTTCCACAAAATACGGAAGAATCCCGCTCCCATACATCTTGCAGCGATGATATACTCACTGTTTCGTATCTGCCGTACCTCTGTGCGTACTACTTTCGCAATACTGGTCCAGCTGGTCACACCGATCACAAAGGACAGACTCAGGATATTTGCATCTCCCATAATAGCCTGCAGCAAAATGATCAGGAGCAGAGTTGGTATACTTAAGAATATTTCTGTAAATCTCATGATCAGTTCATCAAGCCAGGCAGGTGCCACTCCACTGAAGGCACCGACTACCACTGCAATAAAAGTAGAAATAACTGTGGCTAATCCACCGATCAAGATCGAGATTCTTCCTCCATACCAAATCATGGAAAAAATATCCCTTCCCATAGTATCTGTTCCAAAAAGGAACTCCCTGTCAGGAGCTTTATTATAGTTTAACAGATCCATATAAGCAGGATCCTTTGTCATGATCAGTTCCGCACACAGGCAGCCCAGTACGATAAGAATCAGGATTGCTGCTGAAACAACGGGTTTTCCCTGATACCACTTTTTCTTTGATTTGGGAATTACGGTTTCTGTCTTTCTGTTTCCTGCCAGTTCAAATAAATGATTGGTCATCCTTCTACTACCTCCGATTTCTCGGTTATTACTTCATCCTTCATACGGGGATCTATCTGTTCATTAATAGTCTGACTGACGATATTACAGAAAATAACCAGGATTCCTGACATCATACAAAGCAGCATCAGCAGATTGTAATCATGATATCTGGCACTCTCATAGGACAGAGCTCCGATTCCGGGATAAGAGAATACACTTTCTACCACATAGGTTCCTCCAAGTACATGGGGGACTGCAATGGCCATAATACTCAGATAAGCAGGCATTACATTTCGGACACAATGTCTGAACATAAGCTTTTTCTTATCCAGGCCTTTTGCCTTTGCCAAAAGTACATAATCTGCGCGAACCTCTTCAAGGATCTTATTTCGGATCATGTAAGCATAATACCATAAATGCTCCATGACCACGATGGTCAGAGGCATGATCAGATGCAGCACTCTGTCACCGATATCTCCTGCATTTCCTGTACTGTAAGCTCCACTGCTTGGCAGGATCTTAAGATTTACGGAAAAAACAAGGATCAGGACCAGAGCCATCCAAAACTCAGGAATACAACTGGATATGGTTCCCAGCTTACACAGGATCCGGTCTGCCAGCCGGTTTTCGTACCAGGCACACAGGATTCCCAGGAGCAAGGCTCCGGCAAACATAATGATAAATCCGATTCCTCCAAGTACAAGTGTATTGCCAATACGGCCGCCGATCACTTCTACCACATCCTGTTTATATTTAAATGAAATTCCAAATTCTCCATGAAAGGCATTTTTTACCCACTTCACATACTGCACAGAAATCGGTTCGTTCAATCCCAGTTTTCCCATAGCCCATTCACGTTCTTCCGGACTCATCTTCTCTGTACGGTCACCATAATAGGAGATCAGCGGATCTCCCGGTGCAAGACGGGCTACATAAAATACAGCTACAGACAATATAAATACTGAGATCAGGAATATCAGGCATTTTTTACCATAGTAGACTAACTTTTTTTGTCTCATTATATACTGCACCCCTTTCCTTCAGCCGGAAGCATTGCAAAATGTCCGGGTGACACTTCTGTCCACACGCTGTTTTCCATTCCTTCGCCATCATAGTACTGCAGAACTCTTTTTCTCTCCCTGATCGGGTCAGGAACAGGAATTGCAGACAGCAATGTTTTTGTATAAGGATGCACCGGATTGGAATACAATTCTTCTGATGGCGCCAGTTCTACCAGTTTTCCATGATACATAACTCCCACACGGTCACAGAGATACTCAACCATAGCCAGGTCATGAGCTATAAACAGAAATGTAAATCCATGCTCCTCCTGCAGATGACGGAACAGATTGACGATCTGTGCCTGTATGGACACATCCAGGGAAGCTATCGGTTCATCAGCCACCAGAAATTCCGGTTCCATACACAGAGATCTGGCTATGGCCACTCGCTGTCTCTGTCCCCCTGATAATTCAGATGGATAACGGTCCAGGAAACTGTTCTCAAGTCCTACATATTCCATCTGAAAAGCAGCTTCCTTCACAAAGCTTCCTCTCGGAGGTGTGATATGCTGGATTCTCATTGGTTCCGTAATAATATCTGACACCTTCATTTTCTGGTTCAGACTGGATGCGGAATCCTGAAATATCATCTGGCGGCGGGTCTGCAGCATTTTTTTATGCTTTTTGAATTCCTTTTTGTCGCAGATATTTACATCTTTATACCAGATTTCTCCCTGAGCCGGCTGATATATATTCATCAGACATCTGGCAACTGTGGACTTTCCTGAACCAGATTCCCCTACCAGACCAAAGATCTCACCTTTATGGATCTGAAATGAGACATCATCTACAGCCTTTACCTTGATCTTTTTTGTCAGATGAAACTGCTGAGTCAGATGCCTGACATCCAATAAAATTTCTTTACTCATGGACGATTCCTCCCACAGGTGATTTGATCTGCGGTGCTCTTGGATCCAGCAGCCAGGTTGCCGCATAATGAGTATCTGTTATCTTAAACATAGGCGGCATTTCTTCATAATCAATATTCAGGGCATATTCGTTTCTACATGCAAAAGCATCACCTTTCGGCGGATCTATCAAAGCAGGAGGCATGCCGGGGATAGTGTACAGGCTTTCTTTTCCATTTGCAAATGCAGGCAGTGATCTCATCAGCCCCCATGTATATGGATGTCTGGGATCATAATACACTTCCTCTGCTGTACCGATCTCTACGATCTTGCCTGCATACATGACTGCTACTCTGTCTGCCACACGTGCAACCACTCCCAGATCATGGGATACCAGTATGGTAGCTGTTCCAAGCTTCATCTGTATTTCCCGCAGAAGATCCAGGATCTGTGCCTGTATGGTCACATCCAATGCAGTAGTTGGTTCATCTGCAAATAAAATATCCGGATCTGCTGCCAGAGCAATGGCCATAACACATCTCTGACGCATTCCTCCGGAGAACTGCCAGGGATACTGATGATATCGTTCCTTTGGATGGGAGATACCTACCAGTTCCATAAGCTCCAGAACCTTCTTATTTACCTGTTCCTTCGTGTAATTCTTATTGTGGATCACCACTGCTTCCCCAATCTGTTTTCCAATTTTAATAGTTGGATTCAGGGATGTCATAGGATCCTGAAAGATCATCGAAAAAACTCTTCCACGCAGTTTCTGCATCTCCTTTTCCCTGTAACAGGTGATATCCTGTCCGTTCACACAGATGCTTCCCTCTTTTATTTTTGCGCTTGGTGGCAAAAGCTTCATGATACTTTTGCAAAGCACACTCTTCCCGCATCCGGATTCTCCAACTATAGCCAGCACCTCTCCCTTTTTTAATGAAAAAGACACATCTCTTACTGCCTGGACTTCTCCGGCAGGACCGTCAATGCTGACTGAAAGATTTTTAACCTCTAATAAATGTTCCATTTTTAATCCTTTTTCCGCTCGTGTAAAAAGGGGGGCACCTTTAGTGCCCCCGTCACAACCTTTATCTTTTTTATGATGTTAGAGTCAAAGGTCTTATGGTGCAAGCATGAATGGCTTTTTGACCTTTTGACCCTGATATCATTTTATTATTCAATAGTCCAGTCTGCTACATTCCAGAAGATTCCAACTCCATGATGTCCCATAATTGTATCAGGATCGATTCCTTTAATATTGCTGTCAGCAACATAGTTGGCATCAATATAGCAGATCATTGCATAAGCCGGATCCTCTGCCAGAGCTTTCTGGAAATTAGCATAGGCTTCTGCACGAACTTCCGGATCAGCTGACTGTCTTGCTTCTGTCAGATACTTGTCAACGTCTGCATTAGAATAGCCGGAGTAGTTTGCTCCCTTATCTGTTCCGAATACTTTGTATGTATGGTCGTCAGCGTCAAATGGGCTTCCCCATCCGATCAGGAATGCCATCTGTCCTGCCCAGTCTGTCTGTGCAGGGATCTCTACTGATACATCCATGCCGATCTCTTTCAGTTCCTGTGCTGCGATCTGAGCCATATCAATACGTACCTGATCTCCTGCACTTACGCTGATTACAAATCCCACTTTTTCGCCGTCACGATAATAGAATCCGTCATCACCCATCTCGCATCCTGCAGCTTCCAGAATTTCTTTTGCTTTTTCAGGATTGTAATCATAATGCTCTACATCTTCATAATTGTAGATATTTCTCTGAAGAGGTCCATAAGCCGGCATTCCCTGTCCAAGGAGAACTGCGTCGATGATCGCCTGACGGTCAAGTCCATAGCATACTGCCGGGATCAGATCACGGTTTTTCTGCCAGTATTCATTTCCAAAGTTAAACATGATTCCACGATAGTCAGAAGTCTTCATATCGTAGCATGTATATGCCTCATCATCTGCAAAAGCAGCTGCATCCTTTGGTGTTAATAACGCCAGATCAAGTTCTCCGGATTTTAACTGAAGTGCTTTCGCATTGTCATCCGGTACGATCTTGAATACAACTTTATCAATGGAAGGCTCACCCTTAAAATAGTCTTCGTTCTTAACCAGTGTGATCGCCTGTCCCTCATCCCAGGATTCGATCTTGTATGGACCTGTTCCTACCGGATTACGGAAGAAATCAGAGGTCTGCATATCTTCTCCCTCAAGCAAATGCTTAGGAAGAACTGCCATTGTCATATAGTCAAGGAATGCAACGTTTTTGTCCTCAAGCTTGAACGCAACCGTATGATCATCAATCACATTGATTTCCTCTACGTCCTCGTAGTTGGGTGCATTCTCAGAACCGTTTTCCGGATCCATGATCGCTTCGATAGTAAATTTAACATCCTCTGCTGTCACAGGTTCGCCGTCCTGCCACTTGGCATCTTCTGCCATATGGAATGTATAAGTATTGGTTTCATCATCAAAATCCCAGCTCTCTGCCAGTCCCGGAACTACCTGATTATCTCCGTCATGTGCAGTTAAACCGTTGAAGATCAGAATATTGATCTCTCCATGTTCATCCATAGCAGGATTGATCCTGGTATAATCTCCGCTTCCGTATACCAGTGTTGTTTCTTCCTCTGCCAGTACAGGCACTGTTGTTCCGGCACTGACCAGTGATACAGTCAGAAGCACTCCGGCCATTGTCAATAAACCCTTTTTCATTTCATGTTCCCTCGCTTTTTCTTTATTGGTAACTGGCTTTTATGATATCAGACAATTCTGACATCAGTAAGCCCTGCAGGGGGATATTGACATATTCCTTTTTGTGCCTTATATATGCCATATATGGCATACCTGAAGCAGTATCATTACTCTCCATCGCAGTGCGATCCTGCCCGGAGTGTTATTTATGTTATAGGAACATTACAGAGTAATTTCCTATAATATAAATAACACTCCGCCTTTAGTATTTCACTAAAAGCGAAGTGTCCTGATATTAATATAATTTTGCACCAGCCGGAATATGGTCATCTACCATCAGAAGATGAAGTTTTTCTTCGCCCTCTTCTTCATGGATTGCACTAAGTAACATTCCACAAGATTCAATTCCCATCATTGCTCTAGGTGGCAGATTTGTGATAGCTATAAGTGTCTTACCTACCAGTTCTTCTGGTTCGTAGAATGCGTGAATACCGCTTAAAATGGTACGTTCTACGCCTGTTCCATCATCCAGAGTAAACTGTAAAAGTTTCTTTGACTTCGGCACTGCGACACACTCTTTTACCTTTACTGCACGGAAATCGGACTTGCTGAAAGTCTCAAAATCTACCTCATCTTTGAACAATGGTTCGATTTCTACCTTTGAAAAATCAATCTTCTCAACTGGCTTTTCTGAAACTGTTTTAGCCTGCGCAACGTTGTTTGCTTCGTTCTTAGCAGCGCCCTGGGACTTCATTGTCGGGAGCTTTTTTGTGGTTCTTTCATACTCGACCAAGCTGGTGTTAATACTATTAAATTCTCCATATTCCAATTATCCCCCATACTTCATATTTTTGCTCTACTTTGAGTCACTTTGCGGGCAAATGATGTAAAATATGATGTAAATGATGTAGGGCGATAGTAGTATATGCAAGAGCATAGTCATATACAAGAAATTATAACTTCTCTTATTTACAATGTCAATCCACATCAAAGTAACGCTGCCTTATCTTTTCCTGCTTCAGAACAAGAAAAAAGAACACACAACACTCTGTATGTTCTCTTTCTGTAATGTGAAGTCCAATATTATCCTTTGAAGTAGCTATCCAATCCTTTGAACTCTTCCGCTTTCATTTCTTTTGTAACATCAGCATAGATGTTCAGTGTAGTTGAAATATCTGAATGTCCAAGTGCGTCTTGAATAACCTTTATATTTACTCCAGCTTCACACATTCTTGTTGTAAATGTATGTCTAAGCGAGTGACAGCTAAAATGAGGAAGTAACACATCAGGTTCATCACTGTGCAAAAACTGCTCATCATTGCAATCACGGATAATTCTTCGGATTGCTTTGTTGAGTGTGGCTTGGTGCTGTGCCTGACCAAAACGATTGATGAAAATAAAATCTGTATATCCGTCAATCGTGACCTCGCAATGAAGTCCTAAATCTTCCTGCTTCTGTTTCTCCTGTTCAAATGCTTCTCTCACAAAACCAAGCATTGGAACCTGCCTCATACTCGCCGGAGTCTTCGTTGTATTTACATTGAAATAACAGCCGCTTTTACTTCCCTTAGTCCTATGGTCATAATATACAAGAGTATGATTAACATCAATCATTCCACTTTCCATATCAATATCACACCATCTCAATCCGGTCACTTCTCCCACACGAAGTCCAGTTCCTATCATTACTGCAAAGACTGGATACCAGTGTTCATATACAGGGTGGGTTTTCAGGAAATTCAGAAATAGCTCCTGCTCCGGTTTCGTCAACGCTCTACGCTTTTCCGACTGAAAACAATGTGCTTTTTTCAATTCTCTCAACACATTATCTGACGGGTTATTTCTGATGAAGTCATCATCGACAGCAATCTGTAAAACCTGATGAAGAACCGTATGTATATTATCAATCGTTGAAGGCTTCAAATTTCTTTCATCAACAAGATAATTGTAGTATTTCTTAATATCTGATTTCTTCAGTGTTGATATTCTTTTACTTCCAATCACTGGTCGCACAAAGGTATTGTACATATATTTGTAATTTTCAAAGGTATTATTCTTCAGCCCTCTTTTCATATTTGCCCAAAGGTCAAATAATTCATCAATGGTTGTGTATCGTGCTTCGGTCTTAATACCATCACATTTATCTTTCTGAATACGCTTTTCTTTTTCTCTCAGGTCATCTAAAGTTCTTGCGTAAACAAATCTTCTTTTCATCTGGCTGTCCTGCCAGCTAAATTGATAAGTACCGTCTTTTCTCTGAACCTCTCCGGTTTTCAGAACAACCCTTGATTTATCTTTTCTTTTTGTCGCCATTGTGTCCTCCTAAATTCTAAACTGCTTATCTATATATTTGTCCAGTCGTTCCCTCACAATATGGATTTTATTGCCTATCCATATTGCAAAGGGACAACCTGCTTGATTAGACAACTCACGCAACTTCGTTCTTCCTATACCGGAATATGCTGCGGCTTCTTCGATTGTCAGCCACTTTCTTTCCCATATCGGTTCTTCAGCATTGCTTATGAGTTTTTCCTGATATGTTCTTACTTCGGCAAGTAAGCGTTCATCATCATTCAAGGAAAGTAAGTTTTTCAATGTATTCATCAAAAATCCTCCTCTTAATCATTCGACGATTTCCTATATGAAGAACAAATGGGCATTCTTCTTGGCTTGTTAGTTTTCTCAGTCTTTCTCTACCTATGCCAGAATATTCAACTGCTTCATCAATCGTCAAATTAGACTTATGCCATATCGGCACATCATATTTTTTTCGGATAATCTTTTCTGTATCTGCCATTACGGAAGCACCTCCTTGTTTTTTTCTGCCCTTATGATAATTTAAAATGAGCGATGAGCCTATTATGCGAACCGACCCATCGCACACTTTACAAATCAGCTATATCGAATACGCATTATCAAGATATTCGTCCAGTTTTCTTCTTTTAATCAGTCGCTTACTTCCATTCCAAAGAACAAAAGGGCAAAACTCCGAGTCGGACATTTCTCTTAATTTTCTTGAGCCAATACCACAATAAGCTGCGGCTTCTTCTACTGTAAGATTGGACTTCTTCCAGATAGGAATAATGATTTTATTTTCTGTCATTGCTCCCCCTCTTTTCTTTCTTGGATGAATATCTGTCGGTAACAACATAATCCCAACCATCCCCATCACACTTATCACATCTGTCTTTTCGCTTTGCAAATGGGTCAAGTCGCCTTACAATATAGTCCGGATTGTGGATGTAATCATTCAGGCACTTCGGGCATAGACAACGAATATTTTCTTTCCCCTCCGGCTTGTAAACCCAAAGTCCAAAAGTCTTTTTCAAAGTTGCGTTTATCTGCCTAAAAAGTTTATCGTCATCTACCGTACCTATGTATTCACGCAAATCCTCTCTATTGACTGTCCGTATCTGCTCCAGAAGAACCATTGACGGTTTCTTCAGTCCAAACTCCTCGCCAAGAATAATGTGTGATGGCAAATATCTTTTCTTGATTACACTTGTAACCGCTGCAACAATAATCGTTGGAGCATTCTGGTTATAATCGTCTGCCTGAACGACAAGCACCGGACGCTCTCCGCTTTGTACTGAACCACTGTTATCTCCAAAGTCATAGTAGAATAAATCCCCACGACAAATCATTTTTTCTTTCATATGCATAACCTCACAAGAATCTAATTTTTAAAGTGTCATTCGTATCCGGAATGAAATAACCCCTTCACTCATTTGGACAAAGGGTGCTGAAATGCACACCCAAAATCAGAGATTTTCATAAAATTTGATAAAGTTTTTCTTCGCCGCTGCAATAGACTTATCTACGGAGCTGTAATATACGCCCTCCTGCTTTGCAATCGCTCTGGAACTCAGACCGCAGCACACATTCTTCATAAGGCGTTCCCTTTGAAGTGGCTGCAACATTGAAAGTGCTATCCTTGCTTTCCTGATTTCACACTGACGCAATTCTTCTCTTTCCAGTTCAAGCCTTTCTTCCTCTGCTCTTTCAAACGGGTCGTCAAACATAATGGCAAGTTCTTTATGGAACTGTGAGGACATTTCATCGTCATATCCATAGCAGTCAAGTGTGCGACTGCTTCTCTTTGCATACTTGTCCTCATTTCGGTTTGCATCGTCAATTACCTCTCCCTGTGCAATGGAAAGATGAACAAACGGAGAATATCTTTCTATAACAAGGGGATACTTCTCCCAAAGCTCTTTTACCGATAATTCCGTAATAATCGCCCATCTTTCAGCTCCGGTATAACCGTTATATTCGTATTTAAGATTTATCAGTTTACAATCCTTTACAAATAATTCTTCTTGTTCTGTTAATGTAAGTTTGTTTTTCATTTCCGTAATCTCCTTTGAATTTTGAAAAATTGATAAGTTTCAAAATTCGGAGATTACGGGTACTCAGCTATCTGGCACTGCCATACGTTATAAAACATAAAAGTCCTTTCCCAAGTAAGGGAAAAGACCTAATACTGCACGAAGCATAATCGAATAAAACAGCAACAAAAAAAGCACCGTCGAATCTGGACAGCAAAGAATACTTCTATTCTTCACTTATCCGGCTTCGTACGGTGCTTGGTAGTTTAGCAAATAAATTGCTTATCTCCGCTTACTCGATTAGAAATCGTTTCGATATTTACTTGTAATCTTCATCGCCTGCAATTCCTGCCATATCCGTTCCTACGGATTCTGCGGAAGTAAGCGAGATTTAAGATATGGACATTCTTGCATTTCTGACACTTCACACTCAAATGTCCGGTTGCGTCTGAAAAAACTCTTTGTATCCTGAACCCACAAGTCGGGCAGAGAATATCACGCTCTTTCAGACTTTCTGCTTCTACTCTTGACAGAAGCAATCTCTTTTGTATTTCAGGTGCTACCTGAGTCTGTAACCTCATTGTGAAACACCTCCCAGATTTAACTCATTGGAAATGTACTCAAGGATATTGTGATACTCAAATAGCCCCATATCTCTCAATCTGATAACCAAGGCTGTATAAGATACTCCGATATAAGCTGCCATTCTGCGGATAACTGCTTTATCCTTTGAAGTAATGGTATTATCGCCATAAACTCTTATCGGATTTGACTGATTATATTTCGCCAAGGCATTTTCAATAATTCTTCTCGGCATAAGAAGCGAAGCTCCCATTGTATCTGCCTGCCACTCAACAGACGCAAACATCTGAGCCAGTTCCTCTTTGGAATAACTACGCTCACTGTCATACTCTGCATGAAAGCGTCCTTCACTCGGCATTGCATACATCTTACTCAAGATATGATGTGACGCTTCGTGTGCCATTGTAAATCTGCGACGTCCCTGCTCCTTTTCAGCAAGAAGAAATTTATCAAGTACGATGGTATCTTTCGGGAAAACAAAGGGAATAATTTTTCCGTCCTGATGTACCAGCAGTGGTGTTGCTCCATCTGCCAGAAAACCAATCCTGCCTGCATCATCTTCTGCGAAAGAAGCGTATTCAATTCGTAACATAAGAAATTCTGTAATGAAATGTTCTATGTCGATGGATTGAATCACTCGATTGCTAAACTTATTAGCATAAGCTGTTATCAAGCCTTCGCTGATTTCTTCCAACTCGGCTCTTGACATATAAATACTCAAGTTGTGTCCACCTCCGACTCCACCTTGTCCGGCGGTGCAACTCCTCCGGCAAAGTTCTGTTGTATTTCCGCACTATCCAAATTGATTAGATAGCGAATTCCTTCAAGTGTTCTCATTCGTCTGTCCTCTGCTATAGTTCTTTGATGATGTGACAAGCCACACCCTGAATGCAGCACTCATCTACAATGATGTCTTTCATCTTCTTATTTTCCGGATGGAGAATGATTTTCTTATTCTCATCATCTCTGAAGTAACGTTTCAATGTATTCTGATTATCCACAAGGGCAACTACTATATCGCCCTCATTGGCTTCTACCTGCTTTTTGACAACCACAAGGTCGCCGTCATCAATCCCTGCTTCAATCATAGACTGACCGCTTGCTCTTAATATAAAGAAATCTCCTTTGCCGAAAATAGCAGTAGGAAGTGATACATATTCTTCAATATTTTCTTCCTCATACTGAGGACTACCACAAGGAATAGAACCTACAATCGGTGTCTGTGTCTGTTCGCCACTGTACTTACGGGTCACATTGGTGCGAATCTCCTGCCCGTCGTACTCAATCATATTCTTCTCAGCCATTTCTACCAAGTATTTGTATGCTGTACCTCTGGCAATACCAACAGCTTCAGCAATCTTTGTAGTCGATGGGGATTGTCTGTTTTGCAGGTAATAATCCTCGATATATTTTTTTATCTCACTCATAAGTTCAGGACTCTTGCTTCTCATACCTGCACCTCGCTTTCTTTTCTATCGGAAGCAGTTTGCTTTCGATAGTTTTATTATACCTGATACGAAAAATTTTTCAAGTAGGTTTTTCGCAAAAGAAAAGAGGTGTCGCAATTTGCTAACACCTCAAAATTTCTTTGCTTGCACTGAAATCATTAACTCCAATGGCTTACTATTTTTCTCTATCCTCATCTTTTCTTATACAATACAAGTTCCGGATTCTTACCGTCTTCTTCATAAGTGCAAATAAGAATAAAATCCATATCTGCAACAACGCCGAAACATCTATCGCCGCCGTATTCACATTCAAGCTGATTGCCCAGATATGTCTTTGCCTCATTCAAAAACTTAGCCGCTTGCCCATTCGGAAGCCGGTACTCAAGATTCACATACTTTCCCACAAGGGTATTCAGTTTTTCCACCTTTGGCATTCCGTCAACATTCAATTCGTTAATTTCATTGATTAACTTTTTCTTGAATTCTTCAAACTGACCGTTATCACTAAGCTCATCATATTTCTTCCAGTAATCCAAAGTAGGAAGCAGCTCTTTCATATAAGAACGGGCTTGTTCCTCCGTGAAATTCTCGCTTACCATATTCTTAACACAAACTTCAATCAAATCGTCCATATCATTGTAAGTATATGTTCCATCGGCATAACACCACTTACAATAGTCCTCGTTGAAAGAACCGTCGTGATTGTGTCCGATAATATCATCATCTTCAAGCGGCATTCCGCAGCATTGACAAATAAGCTTTCTCGGTGAGCCTAAAAGTGTATTTATGGAAACATCTAATACTTTTGACAGCAATTTCAATGTTTCCGTATTCGGAACTGTTTCTCCGTTTTCCCAACGTGAAACTGCCTGACGACTTACAAAAACTTTTTCTGCAAGCTCATCCTGCGACATTCCCTTTTGAGTGCGAAGTTCAAGTATAACCTGTTTTGTATCCATTATGCAGTACCTCCCTTACACCTTTATTATAGTCTCACGCATTATCTCAAACAAGCAACTCGCAGTTGCTGTCCTTATTACTCAGCTTTTTCGTTCACGGCTAACAAATTTTCACAATAATAGTTTGGGTCGGTTGTATCCGCAGACGGATAAACTTCAAACTCCACGCCCTCGGCATATTCATACTGCGAGCTTTTCAAGAAGATTCTGCCGTTTCTTGACATCGTATGCTTTGGAGTGTTAGATTTCCTGTTCTTTGTTTTCTTTTTGCTGCATACCCTCATCGGCTTGTGCAATCATCTGCCTGTACTGTTCTTTCACACTTTCCGGTGCAAGTATTTGTACCTTGCCATTAAAGCCAAACACCCAACCAAAAAAGGTCGGACTGGCTGATACTTCGGTCTGTACTCTGAAAGAAGTCATATCATACGCAAGAGTTGTCACATCTTCTCCAAAACGGTCAACCATTGTTTTCATCAAGCTGTTATCACACCGTAAATCCACAAGAACTTTCTCGCCTGAGAACATAAAGAAAACTTCCTTTGTGTAATTCTCAATATCAAAATCATCCGGCATAGGAATAATATCTTTATCCAATATCTCCGGCTTGGAAGCAATACGGTCTACCCTGAAATTGATAACCTTGCTTTTCTTCTCTGAATATCCGAGAACATAATAATAGTCCCCACACCAGAGAAGTTTATACGGGCTGAGCTTATACACTTCGCCCTTGTTCTTCAGAACCTTTTTCTTTAATCCGGTATAATCATAATACTGAAAAGAAATCTGTTTACCTGTATTGATGGCATCGTTTATAGCGTCAATGATATAATATATCTGCTCATTATCCGGCTTAATTCGATTGACCACATAGTTATTACGCTTCAACTTTGCCACCTGCCCCGGACTGGTCATCGTATGTATCTTCTCAATCAGCGTTTTGCTTTTCTTCTTTGTAATAAACTTCGATGACTCCACTGCATCTATCAGCAGTTTCAGTTCCGGCAATTCAAACTTACGACTGGCTACAAAGTATTTGCTCTGAGTAGAATGGATAGTAACAATATCCATTCCAAACTCCTGAAGTGCAGCAATATCTTTTGTGACCGTCGTTCTATGTGCAGATATTCCGTATTCATCATTCAATATATTGATTAGCTGCGTCGTCGAAAGCGGATGTTCCTCGTCCGTTCGTTCCTCTAATATTTTCTTTAAGTATAATATTCTCGGCTTTGTTTCCATTGTTTGCCCTTTCCAAGCTATTACTCATATAGTCCTTTGAACATTTCTCCCTGTATCACGCTGATTTGTTCAGTCGGAATTACTGTTTCATCCTGCATAATCAGTTTGCGTTCAAATTCATCAATCTTTTTCACTATGCCGGAATGCGTGAGATATGCTCCTCCGGATTTTTTATCATCAGGCACGAAATAAGTTATTGATATTTCCTGTTCTGTGCCGATATTATCTCTAATCATATTTAATTGGTCATTTAATTTCATAATGACTTCATCGCTTAACTCTAACCGTTCATCTGTTAGCCTTGCAGTCTCTTTAATGGCTGCATCGTGTCCTGTAAGTGCCGCAAAAGGTGCAAACTGTGCTGCTCTGTCGTGAAGTGACATACGAGGATGGTTCTTCGATGTCGGATTCGGCAGATTGATTATATCGTCATAGGAATGTTCATCCATCTGTTACAGCACCTCCTTTGCTCGACAAACTTGAATTGAGATTTCATGTATTCCAAGGAATTTAATAATTGTTATATTTTATTATCAAATATCTCTCAAGCCCTTGAAAACACTAAGTTTATCGCAGGTGAGCTTTCCCTTATTGTTTCCCTTGTATTATATTGTCCCACCAGTGTTTACGAACTCTGATAAGGGCAAATACAAGGGCAAGAAAATCCTATAAAACAGTATAACACAAAATTAAAACGACATGGTGAACTGATTGAAATGCTTCTATTTTTTTAACAAATGATTGATTGAACGATAAGGAGATTTGATACGATGAGAACGATATTTGCAGAATACAATCCACACAGAAACAGCATTGATGTATATACCAGTGCTGGCTATATGCTCCGCATTGACTGCTGGGAAGCAGAAAAGAATTTAAAAACAACACCTGGATCAGATTGTGCGTTAAATGCACTTGCTATTGATGAACCACTTGAATATGCAAGATTGTATCTTGATGGAACGATGCAAATGTGGGTAGATGCGGAAGATTCCTTAGAAATTTAATTCAAAGATAAATAAGGGACAAATAACCCTTTTAGATTTATTTGTCCCTATTATTCTATATTTTTTCACTTCTGACAATGCAGATGAAACTTTTAAATTTGGTATTTTCCAGTATCATTGTTCAGTTTTTATTGCACCAGACAGGGCATTGTATCCATTTTGTTTGTATGTATTTTCCCCTGTTACTCAATCATAATTTCCTTGATAGAAATCTTCTTAATTTTTTCAGAATATATATACATCATAATTTCATAAATCGTGATAAAACAAGCAAGAGAAATAAGCATAGTAGGAAAGTCAAATTTATACGTAGGTACACCCTCGACATCCTTAAATACAATATCCACCATAAGCCGAAGCAATCCATACTGATATACTGTTCCGATTATAAAACCAATATAGGACAGCGGTCTGTATCCTCCTAAAATTGCCCTGCAACATTCTTTCTGTGAATAGCCGAATACTCTCATCATAGCAATAGTTTTTGTATTTCCGTTTATTACTGTAGTTATAGCAAGAAACAGAGTTGTAAACGCTAATACAAGTCCGATGACCAACATCATCACACCCATCATTTCACTTGATAAATCTTTCATACTAAACGACATTTGTGTCATAGCTGAAAAGCAAAACGAAGCAAAAATAATGAAGAATACAAGTGCCTTTTTAGATTTCAAGGTATTCCTTTTCAAATACTCTACAAACGACAATTCACTGCTTTTTTCGATTCTATGATTTGGTGTTTTAGAAGCAGTTTGCATATTATCTTTCAAAAGCAGCAACACAGGTTTTTTGAATTTGTACCAGGCATAATAAACTGAAAGTGCCGAAAAACACACAGTCGGCAATACCACAAAATAAAATAAAATGCTTGGATGAAAATTGATAGTTATCTCAGGAAGCATTTTATCTTCATTTTGTAGAGCGTAAAACCACGGCATTATAAGAAATGCTCCTGCATATCCGGTTACAGTTCCAATAAATATACTAATTCCGAATACCCAAAAGCTTTTTGCAATTTTGATATTTGAATATCCCAACGCCTTTAATATCCCAAGTTCCTTCTTATGCGTGTCAATATAATGCTTAATATAAAACAACAACATAACAATCGCAGTTAAAAGCAAGCATCCGCCACTTACAAGGCAAACGACTTTTGCGGTAGAAACCTGAGCATTATAAAAAAACATTGATAATTCAGATGTAATTTCACTCTCAATTAATCGAATATCAAAATAAAAGTTCAGAAACATTGTACAAACAAGAACAGCACAACAGGCTATAATGGAAATACCGATGAGTTTTGAAACATTTTTTATTCCAACGAGCATACCATCACCACCCTATCTCATAAGCAGTCTTTTGTGCTTCATTTGTGTAAATTTCAGATATTTTTCCGCTATTCATTTTTATAACTGTGTTTGCCATTTCCGCAATATTCAAATTGTGCGTTACCATTACAATCGTAAAACCATATTCCTTTTGAAGTTTACATATATAATCAAGAACCTGTCGTCCTGTTTGTTCGTCTAATGCTCCTGTCGGTTCGTCAAGAAATAATACTCTCGGTCTTTTTGCCAAAGCTCTTGCAATAGATACTCTTTGCTGTTCGCCACCCGAAAGTTCGCTGGGATATTTATGTAGTTTTTCTCCGAGTCCAACCGCTCTAATGACGTTTTTATAATCTTTATTATTTGCTAAATCAGCACCCATTTTTACATTTTTATCAACGCTCATATTGGGTAGCAAATAATACTGCTGAAAAATAAATCCGACATTTTCCTTACGAAATGAAGTTAATTCATTATCAGAAAGTGCTGTAATATCCTTTCCGTCATAAAACACTTTACCGCTGTCAGGGCGTTCAAGACCTGAAATTACATTCAAAAAGGTTGACTTGCCAGAACCAGATGCGCCGAGAATAACCACAAAATCATTATCCTCAATATCAAGACTGATGTCCTTTAATACTTGGAATCGGCTTTCTCCGTTTTGGTAGGATTTTATTATATTTCTCGCTTTAATCATTATTTTCTCCTTCCTTCAGCTTTTTCAAAATACTCATACATACCTCAGTAATCATTGTACTGATTTCTTCGTCTGTAAATCGGCACATTTTTGTGGCACAAAGCGTTGCAATTCCGTGTGTATATATCCAAAGATGATGATACAGTTTTTTCCCAGCTGCCTTGCAAATTTTGTAATCATCTTGAATTGACAATAGAATTTGCTCATAACTTTCATCTATCAGCGGAAGTACACCAGATAAGTCAGGAATTTGTTTTTGCTCCGTCATAAAGAGGAGTTGAAAAAGCTTAGGCTCATTAACAGCGAAGAGAATATATTGTGTACCCACCCCTTTAAACGGGGGCTCTGTTGTTAGTCCTTTATTGACATATTCTTTATACAGAGCTTTAGCAGATTTAATCATATCCTGCTGAACCTCCTCCATATTTTTAAATACAGTAAAAATGGGTCTTGCCGAACTACCGAGATATGTTCCTAACGCTCTTGAAGTCAAAGCCTCATATCCGTCTGCCCTGACAATATTTAATGCGGCTTCAATAATTTCTGCTTTTGTAAATTTGGCTTTTGGTGGCATACTTTATCTCTCCTTTTACTAAATCGCTTGTTTTAAATCAGCTGATTTAATTATAATTGAAGCCCACCTGAAAGTCAATAAGGCGGCAGAGATTAATTCCTTCAGCCTTATTGACTGCTTATGAAAAGATGATTTCTTCGTTCATAATATCCCAATTGCTACACTTTGTTGTATTGCGTTATGCGTTTTTCCAGCCCTTGCTTTTACCATTATGAACAGTCAGGGCAAGGGGAACATAGTGTGAAATCATATAAAGGGATAAAGCGAACACATTACAATGAATCCTTTGTTTTCAAAGCTTTTGTAGGATTTTATTAAAATACAAAGAGGTGTGATTAAGCACATATATAAAATTGTGTGTTTACAATCGGATTTTTAATAATATCCCCTTGTTTCCCGCCAGCCTTTTACATACCACCTGATTCCAACATATACCAGTTGCACGAATAATAAGAAAAATAGCAGATTGATCGGCAATACTGTCTTTATCCAATCTCCAAAATAGATTGCTATTGCCATGCTTATAAGTGTTACCAGTATTGTAATCATATCCCAGCAGTATTTCTTATATAGCCCGGCAATCTTTATCCCGGTGAATGCTAAAAGTATTTCTGCACCCACCAGACAGCCACCGCAAATCAATAATCTTATCAGCCAGTATATAATTCCGGTAATGACAGGATTGGATATTCCATTACTAATCTGTGCCACATTCTTTCCTGTCAGTATAATCCACCCTGCAATGCTCTGTATAAAAGTTGCGATTGTATCAAAGAATACCACGCAATCAGAAATAAAGATTTTTGACAGTATTATCTGAAAAAGAGTAGTCGATACGGAATACCATATCAGCAAAAACATCAATGCTTCATACATGGCTGTTTTTGCTTTATATCTGCCTGCCAGTTTTTCTCTCTGCGTATCATACCTTTCCTTCGCTCTCAGATAAGCTGTCTGGTTACAATTCCCACACTTTTGATAGAGTACCGGCTTTTCAACCGGTATCTCTACTTTTTTCTGATGGGAGAGTGCATAGTCCCGTTCCTGTTCTGCCTGTCTTAGCTTATCGCGACATTCCTCTATCATGTCCTTTGCGGTGAGCGTTTTCTCTTTCTCGCTCTGCAATAATTCTTTTGTTTTCCTCAAGTCGTTCTTTAAGGCTTGAATGTTCCCTGCTCTGTTCTCGCTGTTTAACCTCTCGTTCAAGGTCAGCGATTCGTCGAGCTGCACTTTCAGTTTCCTGATAGTCCGGTCTTTCTGGTCGAGTTCTTCCTGCATCTGCTCCGTCAGCATTAGCAGTTCTTCCAGTTGATCGTCGTTCTTTGAGTTTCTTAATTCGTTCATCAATCAACCTTCCTTTCTCTAATTGCTGTTCAAGTTCAGTAATTCGCTGTTCTGTTTCTGCAATAGCCGGTTCTCGCTGTTCAATTTCTGTGCCAATTCCTGCCATTGCTGATTTTCGTCTGTGAGTTTCTGTATCTGGTCTGTCTTTTCTTCCAGAAGCATCAACAGTTCTTCTGTATCCGGTAAGATTTGTAGCAGCTCTGACAATTCTTTCTCTAATTGCTGCAATCGTTCTTCCTGCTCCTGAAAGCACATCAGCTTCTCGTCCTTTTCCTGTATCTCCTGAAGCATCTCTGCCATGATATTCTGCTGTTCCTCTATCTGTGTAATCATTGCTTCCATCATGGGAATTACTTCTTTGCTTTCTTCTAATGTCATTCAACCACTCCTTCCATATTGACAATGCACCGGATACCTTACCAAAGGTTGTGATTACCTTTTGCAGTAGTGCATTTTGTTTTTTAATCATCTGGTTTTCCTCTACCTTCCATGAACCATTCCATATCTGTCCGGTGAGATATTTTTCCTCAATCTTTCTTGCATCCGCACCCTCATGAATCGTAGGGATTTTTAATTTGCCCTGTCTTTCATAAGAGCGGTGGTCAATCTGATTGTCTATGGATAAATGCCGGTTACACATCCCAGCCCATTCGCTTCGCCATAACTCACAATTCTTTGGATTATTCCAGCCGGTAGCATCGGTCAGAACCCGTTTCCATTGTTTTCGGTTTCTTGCCCCGACTTTCTGTACTCCGTTTTCATCAAGTACCGGAATGCGGATTCCATGCCGATCAGGATTTTTCTTATCCTGCCACCAGTCCGGGTGGGATTCATCAACCACGATATTTCCGTCAGTATCTCTGACAAAATCCCAGTCCTTGACTTCTTTGCTGCCCCATGAATGATCCAGATTGAATGGTCGCATGGTTACAAGTAAATGCACATGTGGGTTTCCATCGCCCTTATCGTGTATGCTCCAGTCGACACACATTCCCTTATCCACGAAAGTCTTTTGAATATATTCGGTTGTATAATCAATCTGTTCCTGTCTGCTCCATTCTTTCGGCAGGGAAAATTCAAATGAGCGTCCAAGCTGTGCATCTGCATTTTTTTCTATCTTCAATACCTCATTCCATAGACGCTGTTTCTGAAATGTGATTTTAAACTTTTCCAGTGCGGCATCTTTATCATCCGCTCTTTTATAACGGATAGACTGTTGAAACCTTTTTATATTTTCTTCCGGTACATGCAGCCATTCAGGAGGTGCATTTTCGCACATCATCAGACTGGTGTAGACGACTTCCTTTTTGGAAGTATAGTAACTGATTCTGCCTGTTTCCTCATTCTTCATCACATCTCCATTAAGATATGCCGATGCGGATATGACAGATTTTCCTTTACTGCGCCCGACAATCTTTACTGTAAAGTGAAATATCGCCATGATATAATTCCCCCTTTCTGCCGTATCCGGCATTGATTTCCGACAGCATCTTCTTCTGGTTTGGCAGAAGTGAAGCTGTCGGAACGCCCTCTGCGCAAGAGTGCCCCCTGCGGCATGAGCAGGTCTGGCTGAAAGCCCCGCCGACGGAACGAGCCCGGCAAGCGTAAGCGCAGACCGGTTGCCACTTGTGGCAAACTTATAAGGACGACCTCTGGTTGTCCATAAGTGCGCCCTTCATTCAAAGGCAATGAAGGGAATGGAAAAACCACTCCCTCCGCCATTACACTTCCTCCATATCTGTAAGTGGCTCTTTCTGCATCGCCTTTGAGAAAAACTTTCCGTTTGTTTCCTGCCTTTTTAAGAAGCCTATCAACTTTGGTAAATCTTCCTCCTCAATCGGACAGCCAAGAACCGATTCCACTGCGCCACCAATCTGACAGAGCCTGTGGGTTCGTTTTTTACTTTCCTCTGCTTTCTTTCGCTTTTCCAGTTCCTTCCGCTGTGCAATGAGCTTTTTTGTAGCTTCAATGCTTTCCTGTTCCTTTTTCTCTAATGCACGTATTCTTTCTTCATAAGTCTTTGTTGATTTCGCCATATCGTCTTCATCCTTTCTTTTTCCGATAAACAACAGTTCCCGGTTGCATATCAGGAGAAGCACATGGTATAATCCTCTTGCGTGTAGGTATATCATGGCTTCGGTCTGATAGAACCTTTGGCGGTTTCTTAGGAAGCCGCCTTTTTAAGTTGCCACATTTCTTGTGACAGCTTTTACATTTCCTTTATCCCTCAGATCACGCCCCTCGTTGGCTTCCATGAACTTTTCCAGAATGTCAGTTTTAATAAGGACTTTTCTTCCGACCTTTAATACCGGAAGCTTCTTCCATTCAACCAGCTTTCTCAAAGTGTTTCTGCCAATTCCTGTATAGTCGGCTGCTTCCTCGATGGATAATGCAATCTTTCTTTCCGTCATCTTGTCACCTCCTTATAAATTGCATTATGCAATTTTTGTTGTGCTGTTAGTATAGCGGTTTTATATTGTGTTGTCAAGCGTTATGAAATTTTAAAAATAATTATTATATTGCATATTGCAATTATGTGAGGTACATGCTATAATTCATACATACCGAAAAAGGAGGCAATCAGCATGAAAGATAAAGAACTACGCAAGCTGATAGGCAGCAGGGCAAAACAGCGTCGTCTGGAATTAAATCTGACACAGCCTTATGTTGCAGAGAAGATGGGAGTTACAGCTTCCACAATCCTGCGTTATGAGAATGGTTCGATTGACAATACCAAAAAGATGGTGCTGGAAGGTCTTTCGGAAGCACTTCATGTATCTATTGAATGGCTCAGAGGGGAAACCGATGAATACGAAACCGATATTACGGATAAGAAAGAATTACAGATTCGTGATGCAATGGGCGATATTCTCAAACAGTTACCTCTCGACCTTAGTAAAAAGGAAGATGCTTTTTCCAAAGATTTACTGCTGTTGATGTTAAAGCAATATAACCTGTTTCTGGAATCATTCCAGTTTGCCTGCAAGAATTACAAGGGCAACACGAATGAAGCTGATATTGCAAAAGTAATGGGGTTTGAATCGAATGATGAATATAACGAGATTATGTTTCTCCGGGAGATCACCCACACTGTTAATGCCTTTAACGACATGGCAGATATCGTAAGGCTTTATTCCAAGAAACCGGAAATGGCAGAACAAAGGCTTGAAAATCTTTTATCAGAAGTTTTGTATGAGGATTCCGATTCGGTATAGAACGACAACCGGAGTTATGATATACTTACACGCAAGAAGCATTTCATCAGTTCCGATTGTCTGATATCGAAAGGAGACACACGATTATGGCAAAAGGATCTGTAAGAAAAAAAGGAAAGAAATGGTACTACCGCTTCTATGTAGAAGATGCAAGCGGCAATCTGGTTCAGAAAGAATACGCTGGAACAGAAAGTAAAAGTGAAACGGAAAAACTGCTCCGTCAGGCAATGGACGATTACGAAAGCAAGAAATTCATTGCAAAGTCGGAAAATATTACAATTGGAGAATTACTTGATATATGGGCAGAGGAAGAATTAAAGACCGGTACGCTCAGTAATGGGACAGTCCAGAATTACCTCGGTGCCATTACCAACATCAAGAAGCATCCAATTTCAGAGAGAAAGTTGAAAAATGTAACATCTGAGCATTTACAAGCCTTCTTCAATCTGCTTTCCTTTGGTGGCACTTATCCAGATGGTTCAGAAAGAAAAGGTTATAGCAAAGATTACATTCGTTCTTTCTCGGCAGTATTACAGCAGTCATTCCGATTTGCAGTATCACCAAAGCAATATATCACTTTCAATCCGATGCAGTATATTAAGCTGAAATACCAGACGGATGAGGTTGACCTGTTTTCCGATGATGACATGGATGGCGATATACAGCCAATTCCACGAGAGGATTATGAAAGACTGATTGAATTTCTACAGAATTACAATCCACCGGCAATACTTCCAATCCAGATAGCTTATTATGCAGGACTTCGTATCGGTGAAGCCTGTGGTCTGGCATGGCAGGACGTGAATCTTGAAGAACAGTGCCTTACAATCAGACGCAGTATCCGATATGATGGTTCAAGGCACAAGAATATCATCGGACCAACCAAACGAAAAAAGGTAAGGATTGTTGATTTTGGAGATACACTGGCAGAGATTCTTCGCAATGCCCGAAAGGAACAACTTAAAAACCGAATGCAGTACGGAGAACTTTACCATAAAAACTACTACAGAGAAGTAAAAGACAAAAACAGAGTTTACTATGAGTTCTATCATCTGGACGGAACAGAGAATGTTCCAGAAGATTATAAGGAAATATCCTTTGTCTGCTTAAGACCGGATGGAAGTTTGGAACTGCCAAGCACGTTAGGAATTGTTTGCAGGAAGATTGCTCAGAAACTGGATGGATTTGAAGGATTTCATTTTCACCAGTTGCGACACACCTACACAAGCAACCTTCTGGCAAATGGAGCAGCACCAAAGGATGTGCAGGAACTGTTAGGGCACTCAGATGTCAGTACCACCATGAATGTCTATGCACACTCTACAAGAAAAGCCAAGCGGGAATCTGCAAGGTTACTTGATAAAGTGGCAGGCAATGACTAAATAAAACTTTCCCTTATTTCCCTTACGATTATCTCATAAGGGCAAAAATAAGGGAAAATACATATCGTTTCGCTAATGCACAGGCTGGAAAGCCTGTAAAATAGGGAAAGTTAGAAATATATTTCGGCAAACTTGAATTTATAGTCCTCTCAAAACCAATTTGCTTTTTCTTCTCGAAATACGGGAATATCACTATCTCGATATGGATTGTAATTATGAAGATTGCAACCAAACTCTTTTAATGATTTTATTTTGTTATCCTGTGTCCATACAATTAAAGATATTCCGTCAAATTCTTCAACATTTCCATTATTCATTTTGCTTTTAAAATACCACTCCACGATTGTTTGATTTCCTTGATGAAAAAATTGCTTAATCTCCCAGACAAGAACACTTCCGCGTGTATTCCATTCGTCAAACCAGTGCTTTACCGTTTTGCGGTTTTCATATTTAGGACTCCAACTCTCAGTATATACAACATCATCTGTAAAAATATTGTCAATTCCTAAATCTGCTTTCTTAATCCACATATCAAACCATAATCGGATAATTTTTTCTCTCTCGTTCATAAAGTACCTCCATAACTTTCGATTTTTCGTTCTCAGCGACTTCCCAATAAATGGGAATTTTATAACTTATCAATCCCAATATAATATTATCATATGGTCTATCTTCTTGCGGTCAGTCAACTCTATAATATGAGGATTATTCTCTTCCTGAGCTATAATCCATACTTTATAGTTTCCACATTCATCACTATCTCCAACAAAAGAAATATTACTTGGTTCAGCAACACCACTTTTTTCAATATATCTCTCTATTTGGGAAATAGGTAAAACTGTGTCAATCCAAAGAGCATCGGCGTATGTTGATTTTTCTCCTTTACTATTTGTGATTTCATAGCCATAAGTAGATACATAAATTACACTATCTGAGTCAGCAGACTTAATCTGTGCTACAAAGTTTTGTAAAGGATTAATATCTTCTTCGTCTAAACAAAAGCTATTATAATCCTTACTTTTTTTATCAAAGTAATTATCAAATCCCATCAGAACATCATCATTCAAATCAAATTTTCTTGAATTAAAAACTATTTCTAATATGCCCATATTTTATTCCTCAAATTTCAGTTTGTTTAAGCCTTATGACCGCCGATTTGCTCGTTTCGGTCTTTGGCGGTTGCACCTTCTTCAAGGTTCATTCCCTTCAACACAGCATTCTTGCCAAACTTCTTTTTGATACTCAGCATTGCTTCTTGCATACGCCTTTCTCGTTCTAATTTTTCTTCTTCCTCCGCCTGCTTCTTCCTCTGTGCTTCGTAATCGGTAAAGAGGTCGAGTTGCTGGTATTCATCTTCCTGCTTGACGGATTTTTCATCAACAAGTTTATTCGCTGTGATTGTTATTCTGCGTACAAGCAAATGCTCGTCAACTATCCTGTCATACAAGTCCATCACGGCGTTGGTAATCAATCGAGTAGAGGAAGTCTTTTTCTCAAGATTCGCTGTTCCGTGTGCGTGCTTTGGAACTTTGCGTCCATATCGGTCAATCGTAACCTCGCCTTTGTATTGATATTTTAGGTTCGGATTACTTAAATTCTCAATATCATAGCCGATTGTCAACACAAGCTGGTCAGTTACAAGTCCTTTATCCACCAAATCAAGCACCATTTGGTCGGTCATTTCTTTTACAATCAACTTTGCCTTTTCGTAATCATATGGACAGTGCAACACCTGACCGGAAGATACACTGTTTGTTTCCGGCTTATATGCTTTGACCTGCTCCATTGTGCAAGGCTCATATCCCCAAGCGTGGTCTATGAGCAGTTCCGCATTGATACCGAACAGCTTGTACAGCAATTCCTCGTTATACAGTTCATTCGGCTTTCCGATAGAACATCTTGCAATATCGCCCATTGTATAAAGTCCGTGTTCCTCTAACTTCTTCGCATAACCATTTCCGACTCTCCAGAAATCGGTTATCGGGCGATGACTCCACAATTTCCGGCGATATGACATTTCATCCAATTCAGCTATTCGCACACCGTCCTTATCCGGCTCAATATGCTTTGCCACAATATCCATCGCAATCTTACACAAGTACATATTCGTGCCGATTCCGGCTGTTGCTGTGATTCCAGTCGTTTTCAAAACATCCTGTATCATCGTCATGGTAAGTTCCCTTGCGGTCATCTGATAGGTATTCAGATACTTTGTTGCATCTATAAATACTTCATCAATCGAGTAAGGGAAAATATCTTCCGGAGCAATGTATTTCAAGTAAACACTGTAAATCTTGGTACTGTACTCCAGATAGTATGCCATACGAGGTGGTGCAACGATATAATCAATCTCCAATGCTGGATTCGCATTTAATTCTGTACTGTCATCAGATGAACCAGTAAATGTACGATTTGGTGCTTTCCATCTTCGGTTGTTATTAGCTTCTTTTACCTTTTGCACGACTTCAAACAAGCGTGGTCTGCCGGGTATCCCATAACTTTTTAATGACGGAGATACCGCAAGGCAGATGGTTTTCTCTGTCCTGCTTTTATCTGCAACCACAAGATTTGTTGTCAAAGGGTCACGATTTCGCTCTTTACACTCCACAGAAGCATAGAATGATTTGAGGTCAATTGCGATATAGGTCTTTTGCTTTGCCATCATTCTATGCTCCCTTCTAAAATTCCTTCGAGTAAATTATGCTATCGTTAGTGTCAATCCTCGGTATAAAAACCATCCAATACATATGTTGTGACTGGTGTTATATACAATTCATATTTAATAACCAGTCTGATTAAATCATTTCCGTCAATCAGTGTTATCGGCGTACCTTCTCTCGCAGCCTCTCTTGCCTTATTGGTAAATCGGCTATTAGTAATAAATACTCCATAATCGGCTTGATATTTGTTCATCGCCCCAAGAAATTGATTGATATCCGGCTCACTCACTGGATTTGAATTAAATCTTTTACACTGAATAACCACTCTGGTTGTTCTAAAATCATCGGCATCTACGTGATATCCATAACCATCAATACCACCATCATTTGACACCTGAACGCCTTTGTTGGTAAACTCCACTCCCATCTTTGTAAGAAGTGCTCGTGAAAATTGTTCAAACTTTGCTGGAGACATATTAGCGATTGCACTCTGAAGTTTTACCTTGAAATCATCTAACAATTCGTCATCTGTGGATTCATTCTCCTCGTCTTCAACCTCCAGTGTTTCTACTGGCTTGTTTTTCGATTTGTTCTTAGTCGAATGTTCCTCCCAATAGCTTCGAGCCTTATCCCTTACTTCTGTCTTAACATCAAAATCTGTTAAATCTACATTTGCTCCATCTTGAGTAAGTGTAATCTTTGGATTGAATTTCACATAAGATATGAGTCCGACATAACTAAGCTCTTTAATAGCAAAATTAAACTTAAAATCAAATTTTTTGTACTGATTTCCTGTTTTATTAGATGTATATAGTTTCTGTTCAAATTCAGCAATATGCTCATCTAACTCACTAATTCTGTCTCTAATTTCAGAACGCTCTAACTGTCCACCTGCTTCCTGAAGGACTTGAAGGATTGGTTTAATAAGGTATGATACTTGTTCTTCTGTATTTAAATCGTCATAAAACATATTTACATTTACACCTCTCATTTACTGTGCATACTTCTTGAAATTCTCTGCCTGCTCAAGAACTTCCTTGTAAACATCATCAATGGTTACTGGCGGATAGCCGAACTCATCAAGCAGCAATATCAAATCCACTTGCAAGTTTGCCTTAATATCATCACGGGCAGACCAATCAGTATAGCGTGACTTATCATCAACAATCAACTTTATCCTCTTGGATAGTTCAATCATTTTATCGTCCGGATATTCAAACTCAAACTTCTTGGAAACTGCTTTCAAAATATCATAGAAAGCTTTTTCTTCATAATCTATACCCATATTCTTGAAGGAGTTCTTTTCTGTTTTCAGTTCAGACAACAACTGTGCAAGCTGCTCCGCAACATCATCAAGGACTTCGTTGGCATACGCTTCATCACGACGACGGTTATTATACTCATCAACAACTTTCTTGAGTCTGTCTGCAAATTCCACACCCATAATCTTATTGACTTTCTTAAACTCGTCAATCGCCTGAGAAAGAAGTCTTTGAAGTATCTTGATTTTCGTATTCGGCAACTGAATAGCATTTATCTTATCCATATACTCATTGCTGAAAATGTCCACCGATATATGCTTTCCGGTTTCAAATAATTCCTCAATGCCATCAGACTGAATTGCACCCTCAAGCATTTTGCGGACACGAGCGTTCATCTGCTCAATATCCGGTGCATCGCCTTTTGTCAACTTGAAAAGGATAGAACGGACAGCACAATAAAAATGGATATAATCCTTATCTTCATCAGAGAATTTCTCACTTGAACTACAAAGATTAAATGCCTGCTTCATTCTCTTGACTGCTGCCATAAATCTTCTTTCCAGTTCTTCAGACAACTGCACATACTCAACTGCACGATTCAGGCAGGCAAGCTGTTCAGTAGGAGAACCGTTGAAGAAATCACTACTGTTAAAGTTGTGGAACATCTGACCAAGAACTTCTAACTGGTCTTTTACAATCGTGATAGACTGCTCCACACCTTCAAATTCTTCGCTCTCAAAATTCGTATATTTCTTGAGGGCAGTGTTCATATTTTTCTTAATACCTATGTAGTCAACAATTAAACCTTTATCTTTGCCCTCGCATACACGATTTACACGAGAAATCGTCTGAATAAGGGTATGCTGCTGAATAGGCTTATCAATGTAAATCGTATCAAGCTCCGGCACATCAAAACCAGTCAGCCACATATCTACAACAATGGCAATCTTAAAGTTTGATTTCGGATTTTTGAACTGACGGTCAAATTCTTTCCTATCCTCTTTTGTGCCAAGCATATCAAATAGGTCTTTTTCATCATCTTTATTACGAGTCATAACCAACTTGATTTTTTCCATTGGCTTCAACTCTTTTTTATCTTTCTCACTCAGAACAACACCATCATCACAAATCTTCTTTTCTGTCCATTTCGGTCTGAGTTCCTTTACTATCTTATAGAAATCGTATGCTATATTTCGGTTGGAACATACAAACATTGCTTTGCCTGCTACGGTTGCACCTTCTGCCACACGGGTTTCATAATGCTTGATAAAGTCCTCTGCAACAGCACGAAGTCTATCAGGGTCGCCAATAATAACTTCCATTTTGGCAACTGCTTTCTGACTTTCTTCTACTTGATGTTCATTTGCTCCCTCAAGCTCACACTGTGCATAATATTCTTCAATCTGTCTTACCTTGTCCTGATTAAGCATAACCTTAGCTGCACGACCATCGTAAACAAGATTAACTGTAATACCGTCCTTAACAGCTTCCGTCATTGTATATGCGTCTACAACACCACCAAAGACTTCGATTGTTCCATCAACCGGAGTTCCGGTAAATCCAACATAAGTTGCATTTGGTAAGGAGTCGTGCAAATACTTGGCAAAGCCATAGGTTTTCTGAACACCTGACTCTGTAATCTTAACCTTTTGGTCGAGATTGATTTGGCTTCTGTGTGCTTCATCAGAAATACAAATAACGTTCGTTCTGTCTGTAAGAAGCTGCAAATCCTCTGTGAATTTCTGAATGGTAGTCAGATAAACGCCGCCACTCTCTCGTCCTTGAAGCTCCTCACGAAGTTTCTCACGGGACTCAATACTTACAACCGTTTCATCCCCGATATATTTCTTTGAACCTACAAACTGTTTGGAAAGCTGGTCGTCAAGGTCTGTTCTGTCCGTAATAATAAGAATAGTCGGAGAAGAAAAGTATTTGCTTTTCATCAGCATACGGGTAAGAAAAAGCATTGTATAACTCTTGCCGCAGCCTGTCGCTCCAAAGTATGTACCACCTTTACCATCTCCTTCGGGGCGAAGATGAGCCTTGATATTCTCATACAATTTATTTGCCGCAAAGAACTGTGGATAACGACACACTATCTTCAAATCCTTATCTGAGTTATCCGGAAAATAAATAAAATCTTTAATAACTTCAAGCAAACGGTCTTTTCGGAAAAGTCCTTTTATCATTGTTACAAGAGAATTGATACCGTCCAGTTCTTTATCGTCTGAGTTTATCTTTCTCCACGCATAGAAGAAATCATATGGGCTGAAGAAAGAACCATATTTATTATTTGCTCCATCACTGATAACAACAAACGCATTGTATTTGAAAATCTCTGGAATATCTCTACGGTAACGGATTGTAAGTTGCTTATATGCGTCCATTATGGTCGTATTCTCTTGTACTGCACTCTTAAATTCAAGAACAACAACAGGAATACCATTTACGAACACAATGCCATCAGGAATACGCAACTGATTATTTACGCCTTCAATTTCAAACTGATTAACCGCTTTGAAAATATTGTTTTCGGGAGTGTCGAAATCAATAAGTTCAATATAGAGGTCTTTCTGCGTTCTATCCTCACGGTTAAGAATAAATCCATCGCAGAGCAACTTAAATACAGCTTTGTTTGCTTCATAAATTGTACCAGAAATATTACGCAGCATTAGAATGACACTATCCACCTCACTCGGTGTGATACCATCTTTCGCATAGCGATTATAGAGGTATTGCTTCAGGTCGTCCGTAAGCAGAACCTCCGTCCTTTCTCTGTGTATCTGGTCGCCACTGACATAGGTGTACCCCTCGTCTTTGAACAACTCCATTATTGACATTTCCAATGCGTGTTCATTAAAATTTGCCATTGCGTTCACTCCTTTGGTATTCTGCATCAAATTATGATGCAACTACACTTGTATAATAAGCATTATAAAGTGCTTGTACTGTTTCATAATATTTATCTTCATAAGTTTCTGCTTGTGCGTCGGTATACTCTAAGAAAAACTGACAATCAACATCTTCGCCAAACTTATTATTTATAATTGTTGCTATATTCTCAACAAGTTCCATCATCCACATACAAACGGTTTCTTCTCTTGTGTGTGCTAGACTTTGATATTCCCATACATAATCAATCGGAGGTATAGGTGTTTCCTTATCAAAATCCATTTTTTTATCTACGAAATAATAGAAATATTCATCAATATACTCTCCAATAGATATTTGAGCCACATTCAAAATCATCATCAGACGATTTTCTTTATTTATAGGTTCAAAGATATTAGGAGTGCCGTTCCATTCTAATTCTCGGTATCTATCATAGCTTCGATGAAAATATTTTGCTCCATCATACAAATAATCCCTTCCCAAATTATATTTCTCTATATCTTGCTGAAGTTTATCTATACATCCCTGTAACCAATACTTTCCCGTAAATTGTTTAATCTTATATCCGGCTTGATTTAATATCTCATTTTGTAATTCTTCAGAACACCGGCAGTATTCCGAATAAATTTTCCTTGTATGCTTTTCAAGCGGATATAGATTAGCTGCTATAATACACCACGGCAAATAATCTCTTTCCTCTTGATTATCAATTAGAAAAAGTCGAGCTTTTTCTTGCAATGCTATACGTTCCTTTTCGCATTGCAATTTCTGTATTTCCTTTTCATGTCGTGATTGCAACCAATAAATCAAAAAAGAAACTGCTATTGTTGCCACCAGTGACAATACTCCGATTATAATCTGAATTATATCTGCTAATGACATAGGTTCCTCCTTGTAAATGATAATTTAGCAGCTTGAAATGGTTGCTGCTATGACCTCTTGTAGTTGCTTCAGCTTCTGAATTTCATAGGTGTTATCTTTCATTTGCTCAAGAACAAGTGAGGCTACCTTATCAAATGCTTCAAGATTTTCACAAGATGGGCGGCAAAGTGGAAATGAAGCTAATTCCTCTCCTGAAACTCGTTGGCGTCCACTTGAGCCATTCATAAATTGCAATGCGAAAGTGACAAATTTTGCATTTCTGATTAGAAAATAATAGAAGCTTGATGGCATATTGCCCTTAGATGCAAAAACGATATATTCAGTTGAACCAAATGCAACCTCATTATCTTCAAGAATATTTATGTATGCAGCTTTACCATTTTCAAGACAAGGAGTAATTCGTGCAATAAGTGTATCGCCGTTAATAAAACGAACTCCACCATTATAAGGCTTAATAAAATCGCCTGTTGGAATACAGCCATTTGTTGGAAGCGTTGCCATTTCAAAATAACGAGCTTCAACACCTTTAGCAAGAGGTCGAACAGGATTGACAAGGGCAATATCAGCCAAAGTGCAATTAGGTTCTGACTCATCAAAAAACAGGCTGTCAAAATATGCCTGAGCGGTCGCTTCTAAATTATCATTTATCTTCTGTTTCAAATCTATTCTATCGGTTATCGTCTTGTAGGCTTTCACTATTTTTCTCTGCTTTTCAATATCTGGTACTGGAAGTTCCACCATACAAAGCTCATTCCAATCGAAAATCTCTCTTACGCTTCCATGTGACTTATACCTTGCATAACGGTCAAATTCTGGTCGGCTGAACCAAAGCATAAGATATTCAGGGTCAAGTTCCTCTTTATTTTCAACTTCAAAAACTGTATAAGAGCTTGAAATGATACAATCTTCTTCATCTAAATAAGCAATAGAAATTTTCTCTCCATTTCGTGAAGTAACGGGTCCGTATGCAAACTGTCCCGTTCTGACTATCTTATAATTCGATAAATCAGTTCCTACAATATTTGCGATTGAAGGAATAAATTTTTTACTTATACTTACGCCAAGCAACTTTGTTACGGCTAAATTCTTATTACGCTCGTCCACAAGTCGAATGTAATTGCCTAATATCTTATATCCTTTTTCCATTCCTACCACCTTAACCAATGTATTTTCTATGAGCAATTTTCACATTGCTCTGCTTGACCATTGCATATTGCAATGTCGTATCTATTCTTCTATGCCCCAAGAGCTGCTGAAGCTGCTCTATTGGCATTCCTTTGTCTATTGCCATTGTTGCAAGTGTTCGCCTGAATTTATGAGGGTGTACCTTATTTAATCCCAAGCGTTTTCCAAGCTGTCGTAATCTCACTTCAATACCTCCGATATTCATTCGATTATACGGAGATTGTAATGAAACAAAAAGTGCTGGATTGTCGTCCTTTCGGCTATTTAAGTAATTCTGCAAATGTATTTTTGTTCTTGCATCAAAATATACTATTCGCTCCTTATCGCCTTTGCCGAAAACCACACATTCTCTTTCGTTAAAGTCTATATCCTCACGATTTAGCAACACCATTTCTCCGACACGCATCCCCGTTGAAGCAAGCATATCAATCATCGCCAAGTCTCTGAGTTCTGTGCAATTATCTCTCATCAATTCAAGTGCTTCATCTGAATAAGTTTCCTTAATGTTTGTTCCGGTCTTAACCTTATGTATTCGCCTGACCGGACTTTTCAAAATATAATCCTCGTCCTCAAGCCAAGAGAAAAAACTGGAAAGTATTCGTCTTATATTATCTATCGTAACTTTACTTGATTTTTTCTTTGCTTGATACTCTGTCAAATAACAACGAATGTCGTCAGTTACGATATATTTGATACTCTTTCCAATACCATCAAGCATTGACTGTATCGTTGCATTATAGTATTTCAGAGTTTTCTCAGAACAGCCTTCAATACGCTTTGCCGATAGGAAAGATTCTACTAAATTCTGTTCTGAAAGTTCCTCATCTTTTTTTATCTTTGTTACCTCATAATCAAAAAGTGTATACTGCAACACCTCTTGCAATCTTTCTGTCTGTGCGTTATTCAGATAAGGTAACATTCCTTGAATAACATCAGTGATTAGGTTCTGTTTCATAGTCAATTCTCCTTTTCTTTTTTAAGAGAACGACTACCAGTGGCAGTCCCTTGTTTTAACTCCCGCCACTGATGGGAGTTCTATTGTAAATGATAATTTAGACGATACTGCTCAAACATTGTATCAAAAATATTTTGAGTCCAACTCAGATAAATCTTCTTGGAAACAAGGCACTGTTGGCGATGTGTTGCAACTACAAAGGGGGCATGATTTACCTCGAACTGAAATGACTGGTGGTAAATATCCCGTTGCAGGTTCAACCGGAACAATTGGGTATCATGATGAGTTTACTGCTGAAGCTCCTGTTATTGTAATGGGACGAAGCGGCAATATTGGCAACCCAAGATTGTACCTTTGCAACTGTTGGACACATAACACATCGCTCTATGTAAAACAAATTTATGAAGCAGAACCGTTGTGGGTATTTTATTTGCTCAAAAATCTAAATTATGATGGCTTTGTTGGTGGTAGTGCAGTTCCTACATTAAATCGAAACGATGTTCATGCTTATGGAATAGCAATTCCACCACTTGAATTACAGAAATCTTTCTCCCAAAAGGTTATGAGCCTTATTTATTGCAAAGAAGAAAATCTTTCTGAAATAGAAAAACTGCAAGAATTGCAGAAAATAATTCTTACAACAATGTCAAGCCGCTAAATTATCATTTATCTTCTGCTTTAAAGCAATTCTCTCCGTAATTGCCTTATAACTGTTCACTATTTCAAGCTGGTTTTCAATAGGCGGAATAGGCAATTCTAGTCTGCATATATCATCCCAAGTAATCCCACCACGAACGCTCCCGTCAGTATGTAACCAACAAATTCGGTCAAACTCCGGTCTGCGAAACCACATCATCAGATAATCTTCATTCAAAATGCTGTTATCTATTACCTCAAACATAAAATATGCCGGAGAAACAATAGCAGGTTTTTCTTCATCATACAATGCAACCGGAAGTCGTTCATCACGACCAACATGCATTGGATTACACGCAAACTTTCCTTTTGTTATCAGTTTATATTTACTCAAATCCGTACCAATGACATTTGCAACCGACGGCATAAAGAACTTGTCTATGTTAATTCCCAAAACTCTGTCTGTTATGCTTTCTCTGTTCCGAGTATCAATCAGTCGGATATGGTTTCCTAAAATATCATAATTCGATTTCATATCCCAACTCCTTAAATACAGCAAGCAAATCTGATTTAGATTTTTCCTCTTGAGCAAGAAGTTCTTTGAGTTCTCCCTGCAATGATTTCATTTTGGTATCAAAGTCGATGTTCTCATCACGGTTGACAAACTCAATATATCTGCTCGGTACAAGAGTAAATCCTTTTTCCTTTACTTCATCAAAAGAAGCAGAATAGCAAAATTCCGGCACATTCTCATAAGTTTCCTCATAGCCTTCCTGCTGCCAGTTATGATATACACTTGTAACTTTGGCTCTATCTTCCTCTGTCAATTCAATGTACTTCTTCTCATAAGGACTGCCCATCTGTCGTAAATCCATAAAGAGTATTTCATCTTCTCGATTACGATAGCGTTTTAGCTTTCCATTCTGTTCCACGACACGAGCCTTTTTATTCTTATTGAGTACCCAAAGGGTAACGCTGATGTCTGTGGTATAGAAAAGGTTTCTCGGAAGAATAATGATTGCTTCTACCAAATGATTTTCTATAAGCTGCTGTCTGATTTTTAACTCTGTACCATCATCAGATAATGCACCATTGGCAAGCAAGAAACCTGCTACACCGTTTTGAGAGAGTTTGGAAACAATATTCAGTATCCAACCATAGTTTGCATTACTTGTCGGCGGAACTTCATAGCCGTTCCAACGAGGGTCATCTACAAGCTCATTTTCGGCTCTCCACTGCTTCTGATTGAAAGGCGGGTTTGCCATAATGAAATCTGCTTTAAGGTCTTTGTGCTGGTCATTGGTAAATGTATTGGCTGCCATTTCTCCAAGATTTGCAGAAATACCACGGATAGCTAAGTTCATTTTTGCCAGTTTGAAAGTGGTATTTGTGTATTCCTGACCGTAAATAGACACTTTCTTTTTATTACCGCTGTGTGCTTCTACGAACTTGATGGACTGCACAAACATACCGCCCGAACCGCAACAAGGGTCATAAAGTATTCCATCGTAAGGCTCAAGCATTTCGGCAATCAGGTTTACAATACACTTTGGTGTGTAGAACTCTCCTTTACCTTTTCCTTCTGCAAGAGCGAACTTACTAAGAAAATACTCATATACACGACCTATAATGTCGTTCTCTTTATCATCAGTGTTGATACGATTGATTTCATCAAGCAAAGAAGCCAACTTTGCCGTATCAATATGTAAGCGGGAGTAATAGTTATCCGGCAAAGCACCTTTCAGTGCCGGGTTGTTCTTTTCAATCGTATAAAGTGCTGTATCTATCTTCAGGGCAATATCGTCCTGCTTTGCATTTTCAATAATGTACTTCCAACGGCTTTCTTCAGGAAGATAGAATACATTTTCCTGAGTATAAAACGGCTTCATATCCGCATACTTTTCGCCGTGTGTAGAAATAATCTTATTACGGCATTCCTCAAACTTGTCACTGGCAAATTTAAGGAAGAATAAACTCAGAACAACGTGCTTATACTCCGCAGGCTCAACAGAACCTCTCAGTTTATCAGCACTTTTCCAAAGTGCTTCTTCCATTGATATTTCTTTCTTTGGTTTAGCAGCCCTTGCCATCTATAATTACCTCCGTGTTTTAATCTTCGTCTAAAATAACTTCGCATATATCTCCAATATCACAATGAAACACCTGACATATCCTCATCAGTACTTCAAGAGATACTGGCTCATTCTTATTTATCTTCGTTGCAGCGTATGATGTAATTTCGGCTGCACGCATTAAATCCTGTCTTTTCATTTGATTGTCAATCATAAGTTTTTGAAGTTTGTTATAGCATATCTTCATCAGTAACACCTCTTCATCTTATAATTCTTCTTCGTTACAGTTAACCATTTAACATTATATATTAAATTTTCAGGCATTTCAAGATTTCAGACAGAAATGTAACCTTTCAGACACTAAGGTGTCACTTTTTGCAAACACCTAATGCAACTCTTCTAAAGAATAATAAAAAAGAGATGCCGAAGCACCTCAATTATACATTCTATTATTAACATTCAACGCAATCATTGCTATGACCTTTTCTATCGGCGGCTCTTTTCCGTCCGGTGCAACTGCTTTCCAAAAAGCGATTGCTTCCGGTTCAGCACTTTTCATTGCTTCCCGAATGGCAAACTTCATTTCCTCTTTTACTGCTTTTTCGGTTGTTCCATTTTCTTTTGCTATTTGTCTGAAAATGTCGTTCACTTCTACTTCCTCCTATGTCTATTAGTATGTGTCTATCACTGACAGTTGTTGTTATAGCATATTCTCTCTGTCGAAGTCCCGAAAAATTTGTCGATAGCAGAAATTTTTTATACCGAAAAAAGAAAGCTCGTCGATTAGGACGAACTTCTGTGTTTTATGGAAGTATTTGCTTTGATTGCTTCACAAGTGTATCTATAACTTCATAAATTCTGTTTCTATCTTCAGGAGCAAGTTTTTCAAGCTTCTCATTAAGCATTGAGTTCTTGACTGTATATCCCGTTTCCAGGACATCAGTAAGAACCATATCCGATGATACACCTAAAGCATTTACTATCTTTATGAAAGTTTCGAGTGACGGAATTTTCTCTCCACGCTCAACCATACCAATATAATTTGTTGTCAAATCTGTTTTCTCAGCCAAATCTTCTTGGCGTAATTTCCTCGCAAGTCGGAACTTTCTTATATTCTTGCCGATTGTATCGAGCTTCATCACATCACCTCCCTTAGTGTGTTTCCATAACTAATAGTATAGGTTAAGTTGATTTCAAATCACACGCACCCAAAGGAAGTCAAACCAACTATTAGTGATGATTCCAAACTGTTTTTATGTTATACTATAAAAGTAGTAATTCACGATTGTTAATGGCGAAAGACAAATCACAACCCAAGAGCCAAGTTAAACAATCTCCATAGAATAAACTTAGGGGTAAAAAGGAATGGACGAACAAAAGATAATATTCAGTAATCGGTTTGAAAAAGAGAAATTTGAGGATTACAAAACAGATTTGGGAACTGGCAACACAATCACTCCTGACTTTACGGAAGCTGATGATTTTTTAAAATTTATACAGAAGAACCGCAGAAGTGTTCCAAGTAAAGAGCGAATTGCTGACAAGGATAAATTTATCAAAACCGTTTACGAACTATCCAATAGCTTTGAAATTGACGCTGACCTGATAGAATTTGCCGAGGGATATATCGCCAACATCTATGTAGATTATGCCTGCTACACTGGATATATCAAGAAGCTGTTAGCAATTCTTTTTATCCTTGCCGATGATATTTCCTTTTTAGACGGCAGTAAAGAAAATGCCGATATGCTTTTTAGCTTCACTTATCACACACACCATATTTTCCTGAATAACAGAGAAACAACTGATTTCTCATAATGTACCCGATGGCTACTCAACTGAGCAGCCATCTTTTCAATTTTCCAGACACCGTCTGGAATTTTTAATATGCCGGAATACCGTATCCATAGATATTGCTGCTTCCGACTGCGTACTGTCTTTGCTTGCAGGCGTCGCCTGAGTTGCCCTCTACGGTATAAACTGTGCCATTCTCACACTTCTCTACGATACCAACGTGGTCTGTTGTACCGTCGCCTTCCCAATCAAAGAAGATAATATCTCCTACCTTTGGTTCATAAGTGCGGTCTTGCCATTTCCCATTTGACTTAAACCAGTTTGCACCATCCACGCAACCTGCAAATTTCGGAACAAGTCCGCTTTCAATATACCCGCATTGGTCAGCACACCAAGATACGAAGCAGGCACACCATTCCACTCGACTATTAAAGCCGTACCAGCTCCAGTAAGGTTGTCCGCCCTGATTGCCTAGCTGTGTCAAGGCAACCTCAACAATCGCCTGATTACCTCCGGCAGTAAAGGCTCGCCCATACGGATAGTATCTCAAAACGTGAGCCGGATATTGGGTATCTCCATAACTGTCCCAACCAAGCCTTTGTGCCTGCTGAGTGGAAAACTCCACTGCATTGGCATAAGAATAACCGCCATACTTTGTTTTTGCCCAAGAAATATACCCATTACCGAAGTTGTAGCCTTGCAAGGCAAGTTTGATATGCTCCATATCTATCGGACTTTCCACTTCTGCCGAAGTAAGAGCCGCTTTCAATTCCTGAACTCCACACTGGATAGAATATTCAGGGTCTTTAATTCCATTAGGTTCGTGCGGATACCTTGTATTGAAACTTCCCTCTGCTGCCTGCATAGGGTCAAGTCCTCTGCCACCGCTTTCCTGCATCATAACCGCCTTGATAAGTTCCACATACTCAGGAATGCCGTACTCTTTGGCATACTTCTGTATGATGGGTTCATAGGCTTCTACCTCTGCACTTACCGGAGTATAGGAATTACTGTCACTTCCTCCTCCAAACATTGCTACGGCAGCACCAAACAGCACGACAATCATAATAATCAGAACCGCTATCCAACCGCCTGCGGCGATTGCTGCTACAAGTGCTTTTGTCCCTGCAATAATCGCTTTGACTGTCGCAACAGTAGCTTTCGCTGTGGCTTTAACGGTATCTGCTGTGGCTTTCGCCGCTTTCTTTGCCGTCTGAGCCGCTTTCTGTGTTGCTTTGGCTGTTGTTTTTGCTGTTTTCTGTGCTATAATGGCAGCTTCTTTGGTGGTCTTAATAGAAGTCTTTGCCGTTTGTTCTGCGGTCTTGACCGACCTTTGAACAGTATTGGTTGCACCTTTCGATACGGTCTTGACTGTCGTATTTCCTGCCGACCTTGCAGACTGTTTAATTGTTTTCTCCGTACGCTCCAGAGTTCGGATGCTCTGTTTTCCGACAGGATTGACCGATTGTTTCTGAAGCTGTTTCTCTGCACGCTTGGTCTTGAAATTCTCAATTCCCGTTTTGGCTTTCTGATAATTCTGCCTTGTTTCACGCACACCCCATCTGCCGACTTTATCCGCACGGTATGCAGTTTCGTGAACAGCCCTATCCGTTGCCGCTTCGATTTTATCGGAAGCATATTCCTCTGCGGAATTTTCCGAAGCATTGGTGGAATGTTCTGCCTTATCTTTCGTCATCACATAGGCTTTCTTCATTCGCTCCGTGGCAACTGCTGCCTTATTTATGGTCTTGATTGTACCTTTGCTTGTATCTCTTGTTTTTATATCAGCCATCGGTTTCCTCCTTTCTCGAAAAATAATAGAGAGTGGGGTTTAATCCACTCTCTTAGCGACAACAACAAGCCTGCCATTGTTTCTTGAATATTCACAAGTAGAAAGAGAAATCAGCTTGTCGCCATATTCTGCCGATACTCCGGTATCATACAAAGAAAGTTCCTTGCACTTAACAACATACGCATCAAACTCTGCCGCATTTTCTGCGTCCGTAAACTCATAATACTTAAAGCTATCGGAGCTGTCTGTATAAACGACTGTCTTAAAGACTGCAATCACTTCATACCGGTGTCTGTCCGTCAGTGTATCAAAGGTAATCGTCTTATGACCTTCCCAAAAGCTCTTGTTTCTGTACTTCATCAGTCCCGTAAACATCGAGCCGTCATTCATATGGTGTCCGTATATAATGATGTTGTCTGAAGGTTTCTGCACATCACAATTTTCCTGCACATATGGACAGCCATAAGCGGAATAGGTCTTATCAAACTTGTGCTTCAGGTAGAAGTTCGGCTCATTTACAGACTGCACGACCGGATAGTTGATATTGGTATCCTCAACCTTTATCCAACCCACCATATCCTCATTCTGCCGATAGAGTTCAAGATATTCCGCAAGATAGTCCTTATCTTCCGAAAACGTCACGCCCTCATTTTCCTTTTGCGGCTCGTCCTCCACAACCTCCGCAAGGTTATCATAGACTTCATTCTGCTTGGCAGAGTCAATGTGATTACGGATAATAAAGAAGGTGCTTACAGACAACACTACCGTAAACACCATTGCAATAATAATATAGATTTTTCTGCTCATTTTCTCTTACCTTTCCATATCATTTCTCTTAGGTGGAGTCAAATCTCTGCAATACTCCGGATACCTCAACTTGATACCCTCCATAAAATACGGAGCATATCCGCAACAGAACAGTTCCTCCGGTGTATAGAGATTTTCCCTGCCTTCTTCCGTAAATCCATTCCAGAGATTAAAGGCAAGGTGGCAGACCTTGACTGTGCCACTTGTCTGCCAACCGCCGTGCATACCTTCCGGTATGATGCAATCCCTCTTAAAATCAAACATCTTTCCGATGTTCATTCTTGTTTCTTCTGAAATACCCATCACATAGAAAAATGCTCTGTGATAGCAGTCGTTGACTTTGCACTTATCCAGATTTTCCAATACAAAATCTCTGTGTGCAGCATTGCGAAATTGAATCTTAGACATTGTAAATCCCTCCTTATGCTTCGCCTGGTTTGGTTGTCATCAGTTTATAAAGTTTCGTGTTCTTAGGGAATTTGTTTGCAAACGGTACAAGCGAACTTCCCACCTTGATAAGTCCGTGTCCTGCTTCCACATTCGTGATATAGGACATCTGGAGGTCAGAAATATTCAGAAGTTTTGCAAGCTCAAGCCTGTCTGTGGAAGCCTGATTCAGCATAATGATGAACTCTGAGTTTGCAAGCATTGTTCTCGCTGTGTGGCTCTGCAAAAGGTCATCGACATTCTGAGTGATTCCACTTGCGTATGCACCGTATTTTCTCACACGCTTCCACAAGGTAAAGAGGAAGTTTGCAGAGTATTCGTGCTGGAACAGAAGATAAATCTCATCAATGAAGATAAAGGTGTTCTTACCCTTTGCACGGTTCTGTGTGATACGGTTCAGGATAGAGTCAAGGACAACAAGCATACCAATCGGCATAAGCTGTTTACCCAAATCAAGAATGTCATAGCAGATAAGGCGATTATTGGTATCCACATTCGTCTGCTTTGCAAAGGTATTCAGAGAACCGTGTGTGAAAAGTTCAATGGCAAGTGCCAGTTCCTTTGCTTCCGGTTCGTCCTGCTGCAAAAGTTCTGCCCTGAAATCCTGCAAGGTCGGTATATGTCCCTGATAGTCATTCTGCTGATAACTGCGATACACGCTTGCCGTGCAACGGTCAATGATAGACTTCTGCTTCGCTCCGAGATTTGTTCCTCCGATAAGCTGTTCACAAAGGGACATAATAAACTCGGATTTCAAAATGACAGGGTTTGCACCGTCGCCGTAATCCTTATTCATATCCATTGCATTGATGTGATTGTCGGAAGTAGCAGAAATATTGATTACTTCTCCGCCCATCGCATTGACAAGCTGTGAATACTCTCGTTCAGGGTCGATGATGATAATATCCGCATCTGAAGAAAGCACCTGATTGATGATTTCTCCCTTTGCCGCAAATGACTTACCGCCACCAGATACACCGAGAATAAAGGAGTTACCATTCAAAAGTTGCTTACGGTCTGCGATAATCATATTTTTGCTGATAACATTCTGACCGTAATAGATACCGTTCTCGTGGAAAATATCCTGCACCCTGAATGGGATAAATACCGAAAGGCTCTCTGTTGTAAGTGTTCTGAACGCATCAATCTTTCTTGTTCCAAACGGCATTACCGTGTTGAGTCCATCTACTTGCTGAAATCTCAGTGTTGCAAACTGGCAAAGATGTTTTCTTGCCGTGGTAAGCAATGCTTCCGTATCATTCTCAAGCTGTTCCTTACTGTCTGCTGTAATAACCATCGTGATAACAGCGAACATCATTCTCTGGTCACGGGTCGTAAGGTCATCGAGGAACTCTTTCATTTCTTTCTTCTGCTGCTCCATATCATACGGAACAGTTGCAGAGAAGTTATTATTGGCATTCTGCCTACGCTGCCAGTTTGTAATATTGGTTTCCACCCCAAGCAGACGGTTCTCTGCTTCCTTTACTGCTTCATCAGTCGGAACGGGAACAATATCAATGGACATCATCAGATTTCTGTTCATATCCGTAAGTTCCGCCACCATACTGTCTTTGATATAGGACGCATATTCACGAAGAAAAAGGACTCTTCCATAACGGTTTCCCATCTTGAAATAGTCCTTTTCAAATTCCATTGTGTCAGGGCAGATATAATCCTTAAAATCGTGTCCCTTTTTTCTTGTTTCCTTAATATCAAAGTGGAAAGAGCTTTCCTCTCCCACACGATAAAAGTCGTGGAAAATACGAAGTCTCTCGTCTGTTTCCAGTTCCACGCACTTACTTCCAAGTCTGCCGAAGTGAGCAATCAAATCTGCACCGACACGGGCAAAATAAGTTCTTGCGTCCTCTACACTCTTTTTATTGATGGAAATGGTAATATACTTATCCTGAACAATGGAGTTTGCACCCGTTGCCTTATCAAGAAGCATTTTGTTATATTCCTCTCGATACTCGTCCAGATTATCTCCGGTTGTCGGAATAAGGATTGTCTGTTCAAAATCCAGTCTGTTGAGCCGACGGTTATTGATTGTGATTTTTGTCGTTGCACCACTGTCAAGAGAGTTCAGAAGTTCGGAATATTCAAGGAACATCGCTTCCTTATCCTCACGGCTCGCCACTGCATAGTTAATATCCGTAAAGCGGTAGGTCTTTGAATATTTATCCTTTCCCACTTTGAAAATGCCATCATCAAAGATAGCTGCCACGGGAATCACGTCCTGCACCCCTTTCGGTACAACAAATTTTTCTTTATCCTGCTTAAACAAATTTGTAAGAGTCTTAATCATTTGACTTCAATACCTCCTTCTGCTTCTGTTCAATGCTTGGCTTCATCAGTTCGTAATAAACATTGGTGGAGTGAAATACCAGCTTCTTCGGCATTAAAAACTCCGATTTTATCCACGCATAGATTGCTTTCTCTGCGGTCATACCGTTGTACTTCACAAAGCCAAGTGCCGCAAACGGAGCAGCACCCAAAATGCACACCCACGATACGGTTTCCGTGCCAACATACGGTCTGAGCAAGAAATACAGTCCTACCGCAACGCCACAAGCGAGAACAGAAAAAATGAACTGTCTGAGCGACAGCCCAAAAAACATTGACTCTGTATAATTTCTGATTTCTCGGTTAATTTTTACTTCCATATCTGTTTCCTTTCCTGCGGTTTCGGTCTTTCTCCCTCACGCATTTATCATTCAGGCAAAAGACTTTGCCTTTTCGTTTACCGCCATAGTAAACGCATTTCTTACAATCTCTTTGGTTCATCTCAAAATCTCTCCTTAAAGTCCCATCATCTCTCGGATAATACGGTCAGACATTTTTACTGCACCGACAAGAACAAGCATATTAAATACCAATTCCCCGATATATGCCCACACCTGCGTAACTGCTGCTGCATCAGGATTCACTACTGGTGGCGATGAAGCAAATACGGAGAAAATAATACAAGCAAGTACAATGACTGCTCCCTCAAGCAGAACTGCACAATAGCTCTTGATAAAACTCTTGCCGACATTCTGTGTCGGTTCTCCTGCAAATGTGGAAAGCGGTATCGGTGCAAGTGCTGTGTACATATACAACTTGAAAAATCTTCCGTACACCGTCATTATCAGAATGAACGACAGCACCGTGATAAATAATCCTCCGATAAGCGTTACCGCCCACAAGGGAATACTCTCGAAAAATCCGCAGTCCTCTATGGTCGTTACCATCTCTGCGGGCAAGGTCGTCTGTTCCGGAGTTCCAAATCCGGCAGCATTCATAATGGTTGAAATTGTCCCTTGCACGATATTAAATAGTGCAAGCATAAGCTCCATTCCGTATGTGATAACACCTTTCGCCAATGCAAAACGGACAAAGAGTTTTAAAGCGTGTTCCGGTTTCTTCACATCTGTAAAACTTCCGCAGGTCTTTACCATACCTATCACAAAAAACAATACAAGTAAGGCAAGCCCGATAGCCTGAACCGCACCATTGATGTCAACGATAACCTTCCAGATATTCCCGCCCTTAAAGTTCTGCGGTGTAGTTGTGATGAGTGTCCATATTTCTGACAGTTTCTCATTCCAAGTTTCAAGGGCATTTTCAAGATTTTGAACTACCCAGTTATCACTCATTCAAAGCACCTCCTTACAATTAAGGGGTGTACCTTAACTTGGCACACCCCTCGATAACTGTGTAACTCTTATCTTAGCCTGTGATAAGAGTAAGGATTTCTTTCGCAAAAGTGATAATGACACCACCCGCAAGAGTCAGGAAGCCATTGGCTCTCTGAGAAGGGTCGTGAGATTTGAGTGAAAGACCGACCTGCACGATACCAAAGCCAAGCAAAATCATACCGATGGCACGGATAAGTCCGAAGATAAAATCGGACAGATTATTGACTACGGTAAGCGGGTCATTCGCTGCAAATGCAGTCGTTGTCATTCCAAGTGCCAACGCACCGACAATGACCATTGTGCAGTAAGCACGGAAGCCTTTCTTAACCTTTCCGGTCATAGGCAGTTTCTTTGTTTCCTGAATGTCAGTTGCTTTTTTCTTAAAAATAGTCATAGTTGAATACCTCCAAAATTTAATTTGTTTGATTGTTTATGAACAGAGCTTCCATCTCCTCCTCGGAAAGAAGTTCCCAGTTCGTTTCTTCCATTTCCTTTTCAGGAAGTGTTGCAGGGTCAATGTCCCAAATGGCAATCGAAGCAATATCTTTTGTGACTTCTCCATGCTTATAAGGACTCGCCTTTCCGTCTGTGGTAAGTGCCACATTCGGGTGTTTCATAATGTCATATTTGAAATCCATAATGGGTCTTTCCCCACGGATAAACAAAATAGCGTACTGATTATCGAGCATACGCACCTCATCAGGGGTAAGTAACTCTCTGCCGCTAATCTGATAGTTGGTGGAATAATTACCGCTTCTTCCGGTACTCTTTCCGAACGTGTTGGTATCAATGGTTTCCTTGCCCAACAGCTCCGACACATATTTATGGGTTGACTGCTCATTTCCACCAAGGTAAAGAAATTCATCGCAGTTACCCACAATGCTCTCCCACTGTTTTTCAAACAAGGCTTTAAGCTGTGCCAAGTTCTGTAAGATGATGCTTACAGATATCCCACGGGAACGCATAACCGACAGTATCTTGTCGAAGTCGTCCGGCAGTGAAACATTGGCAAATTCGTCCATCATAAAATGAACAGGCATCGGCAAACAGCCGCCGTGGATATGGTCGGCTGCATAAAACAACTGCTGAAAGAGCTGTGTGTAAAGAATGGATACCAAGAAGTTGAAACTGGAGTCGTTATCCGGTATCAGTGCAAACAGAGCCACCTTTTTCTCTCCGAGTGACTGCAAATCCAGTTCATCGGCAGAAGTAAGAGCAGCAAGACTCTCCAAGTTGAACTTTTCAAGCCTTGCTGCAAGGGTTATCTGTATGGATTTTAATGTTTTGGAAGAACCGGAATGATAAGAGTGGTAATACTTCAAAGCAATGTGGTCAGGATTATCTATCATCAAATCTGAAAACAGATTATCAAGCGGAGAAGGACTTGGGTCGTCCTCGTCCTCAATCGCCCCGGCTCTGAGCATTTCCATTACCATTGCAAAATTCTGTTCTTCCGGCGGTGCTTCATAATGCAGATAAAATACAAGTGCAAGCAGAAGCATTGACGCTGCCGTATCCCAAAATGGGTCATTGCTCTGTGAACCTTTCGGAGTGGTACTCTTAAAAAGATTGGTTACGAGCTTCTGCACATCATTGTCATTCTGCAAATAAACAAAAGGATTGTAACAATGGCTTTTCTCCATTGAAATCAAATCAAGCACACGCACTTCGTAACCTTTCTTCTCAAGAAGATGTCCCGTATCTCGCAGGATTTCCCCTTTCGGGTCTAATATCACATAGCTGTTTCTTGCAGCGTTCATAATATTAGGCTTTGCATAAAATCTTGTCTTACCTGCACCGGAGCCACCGCACACAAGCGTATTCAGATTTCGTCTGTGCTTCTTGGCATTAAGTCCAATGCACACATTCTGAGTCATCAGCTTATTTTCTGACAGCGGCTTTTGTCGGTACTTTTTATCAATGGCTCTGACATTGCCCCATTTGGCAGAACCGTGTTCCTCTCGTCTGCGGTAATTCTTTCTTGTTGAGAAATAAATCCCGATACCCATTCCATAGCATAAAAGTAAAATGAGGACAGTTTTTAAGCTGTCCCCACATAATTTTATGGAAAATGGATTATCAAAGAGTGTCGCAAGATTGGCTGCTATCTCCGGCAATCCTCCGCTTATGGAAGGTGCAATCAGAAGTGCCAGCCATATGACCGGAACGATACCGACAATGGATAAAATAATGGCAGTCTGCCTGTCATTATCTCGCTTCATCTGAGCGTTTCCTTTCAATTACTTTGAACTTTTTCAATGGGGCATTTCCGACTTTTACAAGCAGGTCGTCTACTGCATCTGCGGACTTGCCTTCCTCCATCAACTTTGTTTTCTCATCGTTTAAGGAGCGAATGACAACACCGTGTTCGTAATCGTCCAAAGCAATGTGGTAGAGTTTTTCTTTTTCCATATCTGCCCTCCGTTATCTCTCATAGTCCTTTGAACGCTCCTGCTTTTTGCGGAACATTTCATCAGAGATATGACTATGAATTTCTGCCATTGCATTTCGGGTCTTGGAAAGCTCCGCACGGATTTCTTTCGGCTCTTTGGAAGCCAGTCCCTCCGGAATACGGTTAATCGCAAAGTTCTGTGTATCTACGCCATACTTCTTGCAAAGCATATATCCGATACACACTGCCTGAAATCCCATATCCCTGCGGCTGTAACTTTCACTGTTGATAGAAAGCTGTGCGTGTCCGAGTTCCTGAGCGACACACTGAGCAACCGCTACGCTGTCACCCACATTACGCTTCACATACAAGGTCTGCTTTTCATTATTATAGAAAGCTGCCATATTCGGATACGGAAGTTCATCGGTTGACGCAACCTCCACCGGAGATACATCAAGCATTGTCGTGATAAGTGCTTTCGGGTCACGGTTTGCTGATACCGCCGGAGCTTTTCTTCCATTTGTCTGTGTAACATCAAATACCTTTTTGACATTGTAGGAAATACCCGGAGAGCCATCTGCTCTTGTATATTCCACTGGTTCAAGAATAGAAACACTCTTTGCCCCTTTGGTAATCTTCACATTGTCCTTACCCCAATCATTAAAATCTTTAAGCTGTGTTGCCTGCGGATACTGACTGTAAATAAGGAGAGCATTTGCTGCGGAATATCTGTCCATTCGACTCTGCGTATCAAGAAAGCTCTTGAACTTCTCAGAGTCACTCACAATCTCACGGGCAGCGTCATCAATCATCTGATAGATCTTTTCTTTTTCTGCTCGCTTCTTTTCCGCATACTCCTCTTTAGATAATCTTGGCTGATTACCGCCAGCCTTTGCGGGTTTGAAATCATTTGTCATAGTGAATTACCTCTCTTTTGTTTTGGGTTTCTTCTTCGGCTGACGGTGTACCGTCTGACCGTTTTTCTGCTGCGGCTTCTTGCCATCTTTCTTAACCTCCGGCTCTTTACGCTCTGCTTCTTTTTGCTGTTTTGCCTGTGCCTTATAACGGTCAAGTTTCTCTTTGACCGATGGCTTTTCCACTGGCTTTGCAACACCCTTATCAGATTGCGTTTCTACCGGCTCTGAGTTTTGCCTTGACAGAGGGCTTTTGTCTGTTTTGGCGACTGAGGGGTTTGCGTTTGCTCGCTCCTCTTTCTGCATTGGATTTCTGACCGCTTCTTCCATAATGATTTCACTCTTGGATTTGGTCGGCTTTTCTTTTTCAACCGCTTCACGGTCTGCGATAGCTTTCTCTGCTTCACTGACAATCGAAGCCTTATCCACCTTGCCAAGTTCAAATCTTTCAACGATACGCTGAATTTTAGAAGCGTCCTCTGCTCTTGCAATAATATCTACCGGAGCATTCTCTCCCTTTGTGTTCTTATCTCTGAGGACACAATAAAGAACGCCATAGCGTTTTGCCTGTTCGGTAAACTTCTTCAAATCCTTTTGCGGAATGGAAAAGACTTTCAGCTCCTTGCCTGACTTAATCATATTGGTAAGCCTTGCTTTGCCCTTCGTCTTTTGCTCCTGCTTCAGAACCGATACCAAAAGCAATGCGATATTCTTCGCCGCCGAACCGCTTAATCTTGCAGCAACTTCAAATCCTTCAAGCGAAAGCCTAACGACCTGCTCTGCTGCGTCACCACCGTTGTTCATAGCGTGATTTCTCCTTTCTCTGCTGTTTTTGTTCCTCTGTTTCGATATGCTCAAGGTTTTCTTCCATAACCTTTGACCTCTCCGCAATATCCTCGCAGAGTTTTACTTCTCGTCGGAGTTTTTTCAATTCTCCATTGATAGAAGCGATTTCATCTTTTGCCGCCTGAAGCTGACCATCATCAATATTTGTTCTTATCTTTTTTCGGAGATGTGTTCTTCCGGCAACAAGATTTTTCATCTGCTCCTCTAAGGAAGTCTTATATGAAAAAAGCTGTTCGTCCGTGGAAATATTTTCTCGTCCGAGCAGCCTTACTTCATCAGTAATCTTATCGAGCTTCATTAAATCATCTTTCAAGAGATAATGAAGCCTTGCGTTATTCTGTTTCTTATACTTTGGCAGATAACCGAGTCTGTAACAGTAATACAGATACAGCCCATAAAGTCCGCCTTTCTTTTTCAGCTTCTGTCCTCTGGTCTGCATACGGTACTGTCTTGGTTTATAAGTCGCCCTCTGGAACGGCTCAATTTCTGCCCATCTATCACGATTTTCTTTGATACGCTCTACAATCCGGTCATTGGTATAATCAGCTCCGAGATTTTTCAGTCGTATCGGCTTATCGTATCCCTTTGGAATGACCGTCCAATATTTTCGGCTTGGACTCAGGTTATAGGCATATCCCATTTCCTTGAGTGCAAACTGAAATTCTTTCAGGGTCTTGCTGTGGTCGATAGCATAATCAATGGCTTCTTTTGCAACCGAGTAGCGTGTCGGCATACCTGCCTTTTCTTTCATCGTCAGATAATCCGACTGCTTACTGCGGTTCGGATTCGGGTCATAGTAAAGTCCGTACTTCTCACAAATCCTGTCTGCAACTTTTCGGAATTTGAACCACGCTTTTTCCTCTCCCCATAAATGTTTCCCATCGACGAAAGAAATAGAGTTGATGACAAAATGACAGTGCAGGTGCTTTGTGTTCAGGTGGGTTGTCACAACGACTTGAAATCTTTTACCCCACACTTCATTTGCAAACTCCATTCCGATTTTCTGTGCCATCTCAGGAGATATATCTGTTTCCTTGAAACTCAAATATCCGTGATAGGCTTGGATACCGTCTGTCTTTTGGTACTGCTCCTTAACCGTTATGAACTGGTCACGGGCAATCGCCACATTACAGTTGATACCCTCAACATAGAACTCACGCTCTGTTTTTTCCTCGTCCTTTGCATAAGCAATAACATCTGCAAGAGCCTGATACTGTTCCGGCGAAAACTCCCTTTTGATTTTTGCAGAAGTCTTTTCGGGATTGGTCGCATAGTCAATGACCTGACCGAGCCTTTCTGTAACCGACCACAACTTTGTTACTGCCATTTCATTTCGCTCTGATTTGGACGAAGATATGTCCTCTCAATCTCTGACTGGAACTTATTCCACTTCGCAGCTTCATTCTTCAGCATAGGTGCGTCAATGAAACCAAGCGTATTAGCTTTAGCCGCAAGCTGATTGATGTTATTACCGATAGAGGACAGTTCCCTCATCACATCATAGAAGCGGTCATCGGGTTTCTCTTTCGGTTCGTAACCTCTGATAAGTAAACGGATAAGTCCTGCTTCGGAAAGGCAAGCCTTCTTTGCCTTTGCTGCCAAATCCTGTGCTTCCTTGCGGTTAAAGCGTACAATCTTCTGAATGTTTCTCTTTCTCATAATCGGTATCTTCCTTTCTCTTTACTCTGCAATCTTTGTTAATCTGGAATAAGCACATCATCGTAACGCCAAGACAACTGCCGAGCAGTGTCCCGGCGGCGATAAGTAATAACTCTCTCAAATCAAGTTCTCCTTTCTCACGGGGTATTAGGGGCAACCCCTAACGAGCCTTTTACCGTTTGGGAAACTGTGTTTATCCAAATGGTCTGCTCGCTAAGAATAAACATCTCCTCCGGGTTGCCCCGTTCTCAGTCTACTATCTCTCATAATCCTTTGATTTCGGCTTAAAAGGTTCAGCCACGATATTACCGCCCACTTCCTTAGAAAAGCGTTCAGGATACTTGAACTGTTCCTTGTATTTCTTCATCATATCGTCCGGCAAGCTCTGAAAACTCTCACTCTCAGGCGGTGCATAACAGATAAAGAATTTGCCGCAGATAATATCTACCATCTCTTTCTTATCATTGTCCTGCACATAAACTGCACGGTTAAGCGGAAGTCCTCTCATCTTTCCTTCCTCATTACAGATGATTGCAACGTCATCGTCATAGGGCATATATTCCTCAATGTCCCCGCCGACAACCTCCTGCATTGCTTCCAGACTGTCGTCGATTACAATTTCCTTCGGGTACTTTTCCGGTTCTACCAAGAGAACTTTAATCTTAGAATCATTCATCGTTCTTCATTCCTTTCGTGTGTTTTTTTATTGTAAATTCCCATCCGCATACAAAGAAAATCGTTGAAGTCCTTACCTGCTTTTGGTGGCTCATCAACGATTTCATACTTATCCGGCAGAATAGTTTTTAAGGTCTGTGCTGCCTTTCTGCCCGCTATATCATTGTCAAAATGGATACGGATTTTCCTGACAGATGGGTTACTGCCAAGATACTTTTCCAGTGCAATCGGCACTTTACTGTCCTCAATTTTCTTTGCCGGAGAATACACCCCGGACAGCGAAACAAAGCTCATTTCTTTCCAGTCCTGCCCGTTCAGTTTTGCAAGCGTGGCATAGGATAACAAGTCAATGGCACACTCAAAGAGGTGTACTTCCTCCAAGTTTTCCTTACCAAGCCGAAAAGAATAATCTTTTTTACTGCCACTGCAATCGCCCATAATCCTACGCTTATTCGTGGAACGGTAGGCTGCATATTTGGGTTCTTTCTTCTCGTCATAGCCTACAAACACAACATTGTGATACGGCAGGCTCTCAAAGATAAGGTCATTAGAGATACAGTAATTGATGATTTCAAAATCTATTCCTCTCCCGAAAAGATACTCTGTAATCACTATATTGGAAGCACATTTTTCAGGGAGAAGAAGCGGTTTATTTTCCTCTTTTGGCTGTGGTTTTTCATAGTCCGGAGCCTGAATCGCTGTGTGTCCGATAATGGTTTCCACCGCTTCAAGGAAGCTGTAACCTTTGACCTTAATCAGATAATCCAAAGCACTCCTGCCACCGATACCTCTCGACCACCATATCCATTTCCCGTTTGAAATCTTCAAACTGTCGTGGGTTCTGGTGCAATAGGTGTTACCTGAAAACTTAACCAGCTCATACGGTTCATAATTTTTCAGGTAGGTTAATAAGTCCATCTGCTTCGCCTGAATGATTAACTCAGGTGCGATAAATGGCATATCGACCACCGCCTTCCTGTTTATCTCTCATACGATTTCTCCTTTCTGCCGCCGACTGGCTCGCCCTCATCAGGCTCTCCGCCGACAATCTCATTTTCCTTTTTATCCATATTGAGCAGGATATTCAGCTCATCAAGTCGGGCAGTTTTTGCCCTCAATTCTTCCTCCTTTGCAAACGGCTTTTCGATTTCCTGCTTCGCTGTTTCAAACTGCTTCTCCGTATTTTCAAGGCTGTTTTTCGTATCAGCAAGTGCTTCCTCAAAGCGTTCTATGCCGTTATCTATTCTCACGATATTACCATGAGCATCATCGCCAAGCGGTACATCTCTGCTCGTTTCGCCTTTCAGTTTCACAACATAATTACGCTGCACCGTATCAAAATACAGCTCCATTTGAAAGCCACGGTACTCGCCAAGTGGTATCGCATCAGGACTGTTCATTGACTTGCAGGCATTGATGATTGCCTGACCTGCTTCGGCTTTTTCGGAATAAGAAACACCCAATACCATCATTCCAAGCGGCTGCTCGTCTGTCGGTTTCGGGTGTGATTTTGCTGTTTCAACATCTTTTGTAAGTCCCTCTACACGGGATTTTAAGTAAGCAATCTGTTGTGGATAGAACTTGATGACCTTATCCTCCAGTCCGTATTTCTCCGATAAGAAATTGGATTTTAACATCTTCAGCTTCTGCACCTGAATGTCTAAGTCCATCTTTTCTTTGATATACGGATTGCCTGTTGCAAGCATTTTTATCTCCGCATAGGACAGTGCAGTTTCATCAATATCCTCTGCTGACCTGACCGGAGATTTGCTCGTCATAATCTGACTTGCGAACTTCTGCTTACCTTCCACGAGCTGATAGAGGTATGCATCAAAGGTCTGCTCTGTTACATAGCGGTAAATATCTACCTGCGGATTTTCATTGCCCTGACGGACAATTCTACCGGAACGCTGCTCCAAATCTGAAGGTCGCCACGGACAATCCACATCGTGAAGTGCGATAAGTTTATCCTGCACATTCGTTCCTGCTCCCATCTTCTGAGTAGAGCCAAGAAGCACCCTGACTTCTCCCTTGCGGGTCTTTTGGAACAGTTCCTTTTTCTTCATATCCGTGTCGGCTTCGTGTATAAATTTTACTTCACTTTCAGGAATACCTCTCTCAATCAACTTCTTCCTGATGTCGTTATAGACGGAAAATGTGCCATCATTCTTCGGCGTGGAAAGGTCACAAAACACAAGCTGTGCTGATTTCTTGTCGGCATTTTCTTTCCATATCCGATAGATGTTATCGACGCAGGCATTGATTTTACTGCCCTCAAAATCAGGCAGCATATCGTTTAGCATACGCTGGTCAAGAGCCAGTTTTCTTCCGTCATTCGTGATTTTCAGCATATTATCTACGCTTGAATCCACACCGCCGCCACGCACCTGCTCGGCTCTCTCTGCAAGGGAAGCAACCATTTCTTTCTGCATTTCTGACGGCTTTACTGCAATGTTATGGTACTTTGCTTCCGGTACTGGCAGGTTCAACATATCCGCTGTCTTAATGTCCGCTATCTCCTTGAACATCGCCATTAGTTCAGGCAAGTTATAGAATTTTGCGAACCTTGTCTTTGCTCTGTATCCTGTTCCTTCCGGTGTAAGTTCCACTGCCGTAATGGTTTCTCCGAAAGTGGAAGCCCAGGCATCAAAGTGCTGCAACCCATTTTTCACAAGCGTGCTGTACTGCAAATATCGCTGTATCGTATAAAGTTCCACCATACTGTTTGAGATAGGTGTACCCGTTGCGAACACGGTTCCTCGCCCTCCGGTAATCTCGTCAAGGTAACGGCACTTCATAAAGAGGTCGGAAGATTTCTGTGCTTCCGTCTGTGCGATACCGCCCACATTACGCATTTTTGTATAAAGATAAAGGTTCTTGTAATAATGGCTTTCATCAACAAAAAGCCTGTCTACACCAAGTTCCTCAAAGGTTACAACATCATCTTTTTTCGTCTGGTCATTGAGTTTATCAAGTTTCTGCTTGATAGATTTCTTTGACTTTTCAAGCTGCTTTATGGAGAAGTTTTCCCCTCGGTTTCGCTTAAGTTCCGCAATTCCTCCGGTTATCTCCTCAAGCTGCTGTTCTAAGATTGCCCTCTGTCTTTCAATGGACATCGGGATTTTCTCAAACTGTGAATGTCCGATGATAACTGCGTCATAATCTCCGGTTGCAATCCTGCCGCAGAACTTTTTACGGTTCTTGGTTTCAAAATCTTTCTTTGTTGCGACAAGGATATTCGCCGCCGGATAGAGCTGCAAATACTCAGCCGCCCATTGTTCGGTCAAGTGATTTGGTACAACAAACAGTGACTTGTTACAAAGCCCAAGCCTTTTCGACTCCTGTGCTGCCGCCACCATTTCAAAAGTTTTTCCTGCTCCGACTGCGTGTGCAAGAAGCGTATTTCCTCCGTAAAGGATATGAGCAACCGCATTTTTCTGATGTTCCCTGAGTTCAATTTCAGGGTTCATACCATTGAAAATGATATGACTTCCATCATACTCACGAGGTCTGACGCTATTGAATTTCTCATTGTAGGATTTGCAAAGCCTTTCCCTTCGTTCAGGGTCAGACCATATCCAGTCCTGAAATTCCTGCTTAATCATTTCCTGCTTCGACTGAGCAATCGCTGTTTCCTTTTTATTCAGGACAGCTTTTTTCTTTCCCTCATCATCTTCGATATAATCAAAGATACGCACATCTTTTAAGTTCAGCGTTTCCTCGATAATCTTATAGGCATTGATGCGGGAAGTTCCGTAAGTGTTATATGCCCTTACATTTCCTTTGTCATAGGATTTGCCCTCAATATTCCACTCACTCGTAAATGGAGAGAAGTGAACTTTGATATTCCACTGTGCGTAGCGTGGTGTTTCAAGCAAATGAAAGATAAACTCCTGCACATCGTCCGGTGGCAGCCAAGTTGCACCAAGTCGCACGGAAATTTCACTTGCAGTCAGGTCTTTCGGCTGCACCTTTTGAAGTGCTTCCACATTGACCTTATAATCTTCCGGATAGAGTTCTGCCGAGTTCTTTGCAATTCTCAGCTTCTCCCTGACATTACCCGAAAGGTATTCATCAGCCATCAGATACTTCGGTTCGTAAGAATTTCCATACTCATAAAGCGGGTTTAGGAAGATAACACCCTTTAAGTCCTCAAAGATTTCATTCTCCGATTTACCGGAAAGCTCCATCATATAGTCCATATCAATCGTGGCTTTTTCTCCAAGAGATACCGCCAACGCTTCGCTTGCCGTATCAACAGAAGTAACCGGAGTATGCGGCTTAATTGTCCTCTTAGAAAACATATCAGCCTTACGTTCCAGTTCTCCGTCCTCTCCGATTATCTCCAATGCAGAAAGCAAAGAGAATGAACTGTCCTGCGAAAAAGCAGAGGTATTTGCACGGCTGTTAATGAGTCCGTACTTACCTGAAAAGGTATCATAAAGTCTGTTTAATCTCTCCTGCTCCGCTTTTATTTCGCTGTCAGGGTAATCTTCTGTCTGCAATTCAATCAGCGTTCTGACGGAATTTCTAATGGCAATCATACCCTTAATTCGGTTCTCTGCGGTTGCCGACACCTCCACCGGAGTCATACGGGAATTTTCTCGATAGTAGATTTTATCGTCCACCACCGTATAGGAAAAGTTTCTCACTGTTGGGTCTGCCGGAATAGAATTATCTTCCTCCTCCAGTTCTTCCTCGGCTTCATATTCCGTGATTTCTCCGTGAATATTTGCTACCGCTTCATCAAGCTGTGCTGCAAGGTCTGCATTTTCATACGGCACACAAGTTGCTTCCATACCAAAACGCCCCGATACCATTTTCATTTCTCCAAGTATCATTTCGGGGTGCTGCACAAAATAAGAGTTCATCTTAATTCCGTTCTCATCGGTATCAAGATGAACCCAATCCGGCTCAATATCTATCAGTCTGTCACGCTTTTGCAGGATAAGAATATCCGAAACGACTTCCGTTCCTGCATTACCCTTAAAGGTATTATTCGGCAATCGGATTGCTCCAAGAAGCTCTGCTCTCTGTGCAATATACTTTCGTACTGCTAAAGTTTCCTTATCCATTGTGCCTTTGCTCGTTACAAGAGCCATCACACCGCCGGGTCTTAACTTATCAAGGGACTTGGCAAAAAAGTAATCGTGTATCAGGAACTTATGCTTGTCATACCTTTTATCCGATACCTTAAAATCTCCAAAAGGTACATTTCCAACCACTCCATCAAAGAAGCTGTCCGGCAGATTGGTTTCTTCAAATCCTTGTGCCGCAATGGTTGTTTTCTGATAAAGCTGCTGTGCAATCCCTGCGGAAATCGTATCAAGTTCCACACCGTAAATCTTACTGTCCTGCATTGTGTCCGGCAGCATACCGATGAAATTACCGATACCGCAGGACGGCTCTAACAAGTTGCCTTCCTTAAAACCCATCTGCTCCATTGCCTTATAAATGGCTGTGATAACTTCGGGCGGCGTGTAGAACGCAGTCAATGTGCTTTCTCTTGCCGAAGCATATTCTTCCGGTGTTAATACCGAAGAAAGTTCCAGATACTCCGTTGCCCACGCTGAATTATTTTCATCAAAAGCTTCTGAAAGTCCACCCCAACCGACATACTTTGATAAGATAATTTGTTCTTCAGGAGTGGCAAATCTGTTTTCTTCCTGACACTTTTTAAGAAGCTGTATCGCCATAATATTTCTGCGGAAGCGTTCCTTTTTACCTACCGTTTCAACCTCATTTTCTCTGAGATTAAAGGTATGACGGTCTGCCATAGGCACATCAGGGTGCAGGTCAAAGCCCTTGACCTTTTTCTTCTGCTCCCAAGCAGGAACTACCGGCTCAGGCTCTTTTTCATTTCTTTCTTCGGCAGGTTCTTCCTTCACAATCAAATGCTCATTCATCGGGTTCTCACGCACTTTTCTGTCAAACTCTGTGCGTGAAAATTCCTTATTGAGCAGTGGCATATCATAGTCATAGAGCATTACTCTCTCATCATCAACAGATAAGATTTCATACTCAGAAGCACCGATATACACCTTATCGCCAAGATGATATTCATACTGCATATCTTGCGGCTGTTCTGCTTCTTCAGGTTCTTTTTCGGTTGGTTCAACCTCCTGCTCCGGTGGTGCATTAGAGAGTATCTCACGATTTCTTTTCGTTTCCTCGATTTTGGCTCTGCGTTCCTCTTGGCTTTCAAGCCACTGAGGATAGTGTTCTTTTTCCTTTGGATTTAAGTATCTGTCCGTTCGGATAAGTTCCCCGATACGCTTCTCCACCTGCGACCACGAAAGTGTGATATGTGGATTTTCTTTACCGATGCCTTTCGTAATCGTAATACCTTTTCCATCGTGGCTCTCATCAATGCCTGCCCCGATTATGACGGGATAAGAACCGCCCCAACCGTATTCATTTTTCAAGAAGTCGGCATTTTCTTTTGCAGAAAGGCTTTTTTCAAACTGCTCATAAATACGCATTTTACCCTCAGAAAATCCGCTTCCGTTCGCAAGAACAGCGTCGATAATCTCCTGAGAAAAAGTAAAGGCAGAGGTTTTCTTTTCCTCTGCCCGACCGTCTAATATGAATGTCATCTGACCGTCCATTGACGGTAATGGTTTTATGCTGTCACTTAATTCTCCCAATAATCGCATAGCTTCAAAATGTCGGGCAATAACAGCCCAATCATAATAGCTCTGTGCGGTTCTGCTGTCGTATTTGCCCTCCCACAAATGCAGAACGTTTTCAAAGGTCTTGTACCCTACTGTCCTGCCGTCCTCTAAAGTAAGTTCGGTATAATCATTATTGAAAATACTCTTTATATACTCTGTGCGGTCTTTGTTATCAGGATTACGTTCATAATAATCTTTGATTTCTTCCAGACTTGCTGACAAATGTGGTGTCGTTCTGAGAATTTCATTGATTACTTCATCACGTCCAAAGAACGGAAGGCTTTTATCCTCGTGCGTTCTGTCGTAATACTCTAAGCGAATATCACTTCCGCTTTCACGATTTCCTGTGCCGAATTGCGAAGGGAGTTCATCAGACGAACCCATTTCATCATATCCTCCGCTTTCATCTGTTCGGTCACTCCCTCTTTCTGTGCCATCTGGCTCAGAATTGTTTCCTCCATCTTGCTGGCTCTCTGTTCCACTTCCGCCAAGTGCTGTGTCAGTTCGCCCCTCGTCAGGAGATTGTAGTAAAGGACTCTGTGATGTTCCTTCAGAAACTCTCTCCTCATCTGAGCGTATCTGCCCAGCGTCACTTCCGGCTGCTGTGGAAGTTTCAGGTTCGGAAGGCTGTAATCGCCCACCATCGTGTAGGTCAGTTCGTTCATTGTCCAAACTCCTTTCGTCGTTATTTTCAACCTTATTGTATTCATTTCTGTCCTGACCGACAATTATGCGATTTTGACGGTTGAGTGCAGTAATTGTTTTAGATATTTCCGTCAATCCCATTTCTGCAATATCACTGGTAGCAAATCCAAGTGCATTGAGTGTTTCCTGCGTATTGAAGTTGGTAACATCTCTGAAATCATCAAGTTCAAAATAACCGTCCGTATCAACGCCGAGCCTTGACATCATCATATATGCCACACTGTTTGTCACGACATTTTTATAAATGAAAGCCACAATATCCTCTTCCACTTCCTCAAAGGAACTGCCCTCGGTTGCATAGTAAAGGTCTTGCAGATAATCAGGGATATTATCCTCTGCCGCATTTCTTGCTGCTCCCATAATTGCTTCGGCAAGACTGCTCTTATTCTCAATCTCTCCGAAAGTGCTTTCCAATGTTTCAATCACATCAGCTTCGTATTCCTGACGCATATCCCAAATCGGGACTGTTCTTGAATATCTGCTTTCGTGAGTATCTGAAATATCAAAGTAATGTGTCAGTCTTTGCCGTGAACGGTTTTCATCAGCAAAAACAGCAATACCTCTTGCACCTCGGTTGACCCATCTGCCAAAAATTTTGTTCCACTGCTCTATCTCAAGAACCGCTGTTGCATCAGGTCGCTGTGCATATACAAGTAGCTGTTCGTCATAACGTAACTTATAATTTCGGCAAGCCGAAGCCAAGAATGCCTGCCAGTTCTGAGGATTTGACACAACCGTTTTGCAGGTGCGGTTGTAAAGCTCAGAAATAAGGTCATATTTTCGTGCCATTACTCTTGCACCTCCTTATCGCTGTTTTTCTCTGTTTCTGGTCTTGTTTTTTGACGGTTCGGATTGATTGACAGGTTCAACTTTACTTCCACTAAGCTCCATTTTTTCAGCAAACTCGCATATATGATAGCAGCAATTTCCGACATACAAATGGTAGTCATCAATATACTTGCACACTCTGTCTGCTGTGTGTCCATCACGAAAAGTAATCCTGATTTTCCCTCCATCGGGAATATAGAATTTCAAATTGTAATGACTGTCTATAAATCGAATTTGCTTTTCCTGCGGCTCTGCTCTATTCTCCTGTTGCTTCATTTTCCTTACCTCTCATTTTTGTTGCTTCATCAGAACCGCCGCCCAAATACGAAAAGAGTTTACCGGACTTTGTATTCTTCTGAAGCTCCATAATCACACCCATATCAGGAATCGTGATATTCGGGATTTTCAGGATTGCTTCCATATCAAGCTGCTGCAACTTTTTCTCCGTATCACAACCGGAGTCAAAGAGTTTATTCAGCACCTTGACCTTATTCTGAAAAGTTGCTTTGTCTTTCACGAAAATACCTCCTTAGCTAATGTTGATTACAATAGAAATACTGCCGCTCTGTTCTTCTTTCTGCGGATTACGTGAATACTCAGGAAAAAGGGACTGTACTCTCTGCCTTGCCCTGCGTATGGTTTCAAAACAAGGAAGTCCGTATGCTCGGTAATTAAATACAATATCCTCAAGCGGAAGATTTCCGGCAGGTATATATCCGTACCGATTGTAATAATGCAGAATAAGAAGCATATCATCATACCTCGACATCGGGCATTCCTTTAAGATTTCAAGCACTCGGCTCTCCACCGTTTTCTGTTGTTTCATAATGTTCCTCCAAAAATTAAAGGGACAGAGTTTTTTACGCTCTGCCCCGACTGATTAATGTTCGCTTGTTACTTACTTCTTACGGTTTTTAACCTGAAGAAAGATAAAGCCGCCGACAATAACGGCGACTAATGCGATAGCGATAATTGTCTTTGCTTCCATTACTCGTTACCCTCCTTTTTCTTCTTTTTGTATGCAACAACAGAAGTTACGGCGATACCGACAGCAGAAAGTCCGGCAAGGACATACCAAAGTTTCATATTGGTATCATCTCCTGTTTTCGGAGTATCCCTCAACTCATTGTGCATTTTTACAACGGCTGTTTCATCAAGTTTGATAGTAACATTCTGGTCGGCAGGTGTGATATATGCGGCAGAGGCATTGTTTGCCACTTCGGATACGGTATATTCGCCAATACGAAGTCCCTCAATCACAATTTCGCCGTTCTTATCTGTTTCAAATGTCATATCATAACCGTTTGCTCCGGTTACTCTGAACGCAAAACCTTTAACCTTACCATCTGAAGATGTCTTGACGATTTTCAGTGTTCCACGCATAGCTTCATTGATAAATCCAACACCAGCCTTATTCTCAACGGAATAAGTTGTTTCGTCTTTCTCAATGAAAACAGAGTATTCTCCCTTATCAAGCAGGAAGCCCTCTGGTGCTTTTGTTTCACGGACAATATATTTTCCGTAAAGCAGCTCTTTCATCTCATAAATTCCGGTTTCGGTTTCTTCAAGATTTCCGATAAGTTCATCGCCATCATCAATCTTTCCGTTCTCATTGGTGTCCTTATATACCTCAAAGGTTGCACCCGTAAGTTTGTTATCTGGATATTCAGCGTCCACCTTCGTGAGTCTGATATTGCCGTGAACATACTCATTGACAATCTCAATTTCAACTACCTGCTCGGCTTTGCTGATATTGACCTCATACGCCTTTTCATCAAGAACAAATCCCTTTGGCTGCTCGATTTCTCTTACAATCCATTTGCCATAAGGAACTTTTGCAAAAGAAAAACTACCGTCTTTTGCAGAGGTAGTCGTCATAAGTGCAGTATCCTTTGTAAATTCTGTTTCTTCGGCTTTGAAGATACCGATAACAGCACCCTCAAGTGCTTCTCCGTTCTCGTCAATCTTCTTACCTGATACAGAACCATAGATAAGTTCATTCTTGATTTCTTTTCCATCATTCACTTTGATTTCAACTGTTGCGGTATCCTGACCTGCATATTCAAACATAACCGGATATTTCGTATCAGAGAGAACATAATGCTCATCGGTTGCAATCTCCTTGACATAGTATTTGCCAAACGGAAGGTCTGACTTCATAACAGCAGTTCCATTTTCATTTACGCTGACAATCTCAATCAGTCCATCAGCCGGAATAACTGTACCGCTTGCAGATACAATATCTTCTGCGGCATAAAGACCAAAGCTGATGTTTTTGATTTCTCCGTTGTCGCCAATACCAAATGTCTTATCCTTTTCAATGGCTTTTACAAGGCTTACCTGCACTTTCTGTCTTTCGTTATAGAATGATGTGGAAGTTTCGGTAACAGAGATATTCTGACCTGCATAAGTAAGCTCAACCGTATGGGTTTCGCCACTGACTACCATTCCGTAAGGTGCTGTAATTTCCTTGACCTCGTATTTTCCGAGATAAAGTTCTTTGCTCTTCACAAATCCATCGGAGCTTGTTGTGATAGTATCTACCACTTCGCCCTTTGAACAGCGGAGCGTACCGTCCGGTGTGCTAATATCTTCCGCAGCACGGACTTCATAAACTGCTCCCTCAAGTCCTGTCACTTCATAAACAGGCTGATAAATAACATCACTGTCCTCAGAACCACTTACATTGACACCACTAAATACTTCTCCGGTTTTTTCAACCGTGATAGTACCTTTCTGTGCCATATTCGGCTTATTGACTTTCACAACAGTTACGCCGCCTTCCTCTGTGGAATTTTCTTCGGTAATATCAAAATATACCGGAGTATCATCAAGTACATATCCGTATGGAGCTTGTACCTCTACGATAGAATACCCCTTGCCGTAATCCAGTTTCTCAGGTGTGACAAGAGAACCATTTGCATCGGTATAGAACACATCAATCGTGGTCGGTGTCGGATAAGTAAAGGTCATTTTGACCTGATTACCCTGCGGGTCGTAAATCTTAAATCCTGCTCCTGCATACGGAATACTCTTTCCGCTTTCTGCGTCCACCTTAACTACATTGACAAAGCTCTCGAAGTTACGGTTATTGATGAGATAACGATAAGTCTGTGCGTTCTGTGAAATGAACACATCAAAATCATCCATCATCTCTCTGCCTTCCCAACCAGAAGTCTGGTGTACGGTATAAATACCATACGGCATATCTTTTGTCTGACCGAAGCCATTTTCATCGCAAACAATGGTATCTCTCTCGTCTTTATTGGCTGCGTCATAGCTTCCGGCAGATTTCAAATAAATCTCAAAGGAAGCACCCTTTTCAGGTGTTTCAATCTTTGTTTCTCCGTCATCGGTATGTTTGATGATAGCCACATTGCCTTTGATTACCTGCTCGGTTACATCATTGGAAGTAAGGTTGTGTTCCACCTCATAAAGTTTCGGGTCTGCACCTACTTCATGGATAGTCTTATCAAGCAAATATCCCTCTGACGGTGTGATTTCTCGGATTGTCCAGTCGGTATCACAAACATATTCTTTGGTAGTGAACTGACCGTTTTCATCAGTAACATACTTATCTACAAGCGTTTCTCCCTTATAGATACCGTAAATTGCTCCCGAAAGTTTGGCATTGCCCTGTGCTTCGCCTTTCTCAGCGTCGCTCTTTGTTACTGTTACAGTAAACTTCTTCAAAATATTATTGAAGTTTCTTGTGGTTACTTCTTTCCACTTCACTGGTGCAATCTGATTTTTCGGCACAACATAACGGATAGCCGTGTCTACTTCCTCAAGGGTATATGGTTCAGAACCACTGATAAGCACATCTTTGAAAGTTGCCACACCGTTTTGATCTGTAACTGCATACTGGTCAACAGCAGCACCGGAAAGAGAAGTACCGAAAAGATGGAACTTCATACCTTCAACAAGATTATCTTCTGAGGACTTCACTACCTGAAGGTCGCCACGCTTCAATTTGTTATTAAAATTGACCTTTGCAACCTGTCCTGCTACAACAGTAACTCTATGTGTTTCCTGCGGCTCGTACTTATCGTATGCCTGCTCGGTTACAGTATAGATACCCGGCATAAGGTTATCAATCTGGAACTTACCGCCATTAGCTGTTGTAACCGTCTGATTGATACCGTTTCCGGTAATCGTGAAGTTAATACCGTCAACCCTGCCGTCCTCACTGGTCTTTACAATCTGACAAGAACCATAGCTGACTTTCATCTTCACATAACCGTTGATACTGTCGCTTACTTCCTGAGCATAGCTGACAACATCCTGCACACTGGAATTCTGACCGTGTTTGCCCTCTGACCATACAACCACACCTCTGCGGACTGCATTTTTCTTGGTTGCGGTAATGGTAAATTCCTTACTCGGTGCTGTATCCATAGAAACCGTAAGTTTGTTACCATTCACTGAAAAGCTCACTCCACTGATGCTTGCCTTGAAATTATATTTGGACAGCACATTGTTTGAGTCTGTCAGGGTAGTTGTGTACTTACTTCCATTCCACTCAAGTTCTATTGTCTTTGCCGAACCGGATGATTTATTACAAAAGCTTGGTATGGTCGCATGGTTCTGTACACTCTGCACCATACTGTTGTAATAACTGAAAATCTTATTGCGGAGCGGATGCCTTGCATTGATGACATCTTTCACATTGCTGCAACCACTGGCTGATACATGATTGAAGTTCACATCACGCTCTCCGATAACAGTTTCCCAGATAAGAAGCTGTGTGGCATAAGCCTGTGCAATGCTGTTTGCTGCTGCTTCATTCTGTGACCTCCAAGATGTCGAGATTGTCCCACGATAGCCATACTGTAAAATACGACCAACGAAAAGACGGATTTCATCTCCGGAAATAACCCCATTGGATGCAAGGTTATTAAAATAATTTTCGTCATACTTATTCATTGTCTGACCGACCTTGAGCGAAATTCCCGGCTCAATACAATAAGCAACATTGCCTGAGTATGAGCCAATAGCCTTAAGATTGGTAAAATTGGAACGTCCGGTATGCCAACCATTTTTCAAGGTCAAATTGCTGTGTCCCCATACCCCATCGTAATTAGCATCGCCATCACGAGGGAAATCGACCATATAAACATCGGCTTTTTCTCCCGAAGCAGCATATGCTGTTGTCGAGCCAATGCCTGCAAAAGTGGTCACACACATAAGGGTCGCCAAGAAAAGCGACGTGACTCTTTTGAATTTTGACTTTATCATTGCGTTTCCTCCTGTAAAAATTGAAAACACACCGTATCGCTACGATGTGCCTTTGTGGATTTTCTCTTACGACAGAATTTACCTGCCGAAAAACAAATGCGGATTTTTCGTTAATTTTTCATTTTACCATACACCTCCAGTCCGTTCATACTGTGCGATTGCCCCTTAGAGATAGACATATACTTTGAGATAGTTATATTCAAGTGAGATAATATATATCATTTTCGGTAGGTAGAAGTATAACTAAGGGGTTAGAGTGTGAGAAAGGGGAACTGTAAAACAGGCTATCTGCTGTCACGCTCTGCACGGTTACGCAAAAACTTGTTGTAATGCTCCAATGCCTTGCAGACAAAATCCTCCGTCTGACTGACGGGAATGTTTTTCGGGATAAGCTGTCTTACTCTGTCGCCCCTCAACACGATTTTTTCCTTTTGGTTCGGCTTTTCCTCAGACATAACAGCGTGGATTGCTTCTGTTGTAAGGTTGCCCTCGTTGAATAACTTTCGCATACGGATTGTCTGGTCGTGTGACGGGGTTGCGTCATTCAGGTCGATTTCGTCAACCACATCACGCTGGCAATCTTCGTCAAGATAGGAAAGTTCTACGGCAGGACGCATTTTAATACGCCCCTCGTCAACAAATTCAAGCAGTTCAGGAACAAGGTTTGTCAGACGAATATAACGCTGTATTTGTGTTTGACTTTCTCCACTTTGTGCAGCAAGTTCTTCCCTTGAATAATTTTGTCCCACTGGGACTAAATTATTTTTTGTAGGTCTGCCTGCTTGTCTTTTCATTGCTTCCAAACGCATTTTATAGGCAAAGGCTTTTTCACTCGGCAATATCTCTGACCTCTGGAAATTACTTTCAACCATTAAAATGGTCGCTTCATCTCTGTTCAGGTCTACAATCTCACTTCTCAGTGTTTCAAATCCTGCCAGTTCACAAGCTCGCTTTCGTCTGTGTCCTGAAACAAGTTCGTATCTGCCGTCCTCTTTCTGCCTTACCGTTGCCGGAGTAATCACTCCTCTTTCCTTGACACTCTCCACAAGCTGCATCATATCTTCATCGTCCCTGACCTTAAACGGGTGGTCGGGGAAATCATCAATTAGCTCCAATGGAATATCTCGGATTTTTGAAAGCTGTTCTTCATCTCTCTGTGCCTGCGTGGTAAATAAATCATCGAGCTTCGTGAGAGTGAAGTCGCTCTTTCTTCCTGCCATCGGCTAACACCTCCTTTGTAAATTCAGCGTATGCCTTAGACACTGTGCTGTTTGGCTCATAAGCATAAATACTCTTGCCTTTGGAAGAAGTTTCAGCGGCTTTTACGGCAATCGGGATTTGTGTTCGATACATTCTTATCTGATTACCAAAGTTTGCCCTGAGTGCTTCCACCGTACTCTTTGCAAGGTTTGTTCGGCTATCCACCAAAGTAAGAAGCATACCGTCTATCTTAATATCCGGATTGATATACTTCTTTACTTTTGAAATGGTCTGCACAAGCTGTGTCATACCCTTTGCAGGCAAATACTGAGCCTGAACCGGAATAATAACACTGTCTGCCGCCGATAAAGCATTGAGAGTAACCATACCAAGTGAAGGCATACAGTCTATAATTACATAATCATATCTGTTCTTCACTTGACTCAGATAATTCTTGAGTGTAGTTTCTCTGCTCATTGCGTTCACAAGGTTAAATTCCATTGCTGAAAGCTCAAGGTTTGCCGGAACAAGGTCAACACCTTCTTCGTGGTGCAGGATACCAACCATAGGGTCTGTCATCGTTTCATTGATTACATCTGTGAGTTTCGTTGCAAGCGTGATACCCAAGCCGTCTGTATCCTGCCAACCAAGACAAGTCGTTAAATCTCCCTGCGGGTCTGCGTCTATGAGCAATACTTTCTTGCCCTGCATTGCAAGCCCGACTCCGAGATTAACGGTTGTGGTAGTCTTTCCGACTCCGCCTTTCTGGTTACATACGGAAATCGTTTTACAGTTTGACACTTCTTTTTGCCCTCCTTTCTGAAAATTCATAGCCACCGCATTATGGCTATGTACCTGACCGACTCATTTCCTAATCGGTCATAGCAATATTTGTTCTCAACACCCCTTGCCAAGCAAAATGCTTATGGGAAATCACTAAGGAACAGACTGCTTATCTGTATCATAGGGTTCTAACCTCTGCCGGGTACTCCGCCAGCTCCGTAGAGAAGTATCATTATCATTCTGACTGTCATCGCCATATCAGGGGCAACCTGATACTCATAGCCGGAGTTCTCGCTATTCTGAAATACAGAAATCACGGCGTACCTGCTAAAGTGGCTATCATCAGAAATAAAGTCTTAGTGAATGACTTATTCAATTTTCAAGCGAAAAGGCTTCCGTTTTTGCTATCCGGAATGAACCCCTTCACTCATTTGGACAAAGGGGTATGAAATGCACACCCAAAATCTCCTCTTTTCCAAAAAATTCTTCCAAAAAATTTTTGAAATAAAAAAGCCGCCTGCTCCGGTTAGGAAACAGACGGCAAATCACGTTCTAAATGTATTCAATTTTCAATTTCTTTTTCTTTGCTTCAAGCACTTTACATAGAACATCATCTACTGCGTCGGTGTATCGTCCCTGAGCTGCTAAATTGTTCTTCAATTCAATGAGCAATTGTATCACTCGGCTTCGTTCTTCTTCATTTAAGTATAGATGATAGGTTTTCTCTCTCATTGGCTGTCCCTCCATCTTTCAAATGTATTTTTGATTATCTCCACATCTTCCTCGGTATCAGAAGAAATAAATATATGTACGTTCTGAAAAGCTTTCTTTAAATTATTGGCATAATCCAGTTCTGTGCCTTTCATCGGCAACTTAATCAGCCTTATTCCTCTTTGCTTGCACATATATGCTTTCATTATTTCTATATTCTCGTCAGCACTTTCTGACTCAATAGCCAACTTCTCTGAAGCTATGTATGTTTCAAGCGGAACTCCAAGCAATCGGTCAGAACCAAGTTCTGCTTTCAAGCCTTTCTTATTAGAATAATAGCTGACAGCCAAAGCAGGAAACAATGACAAATACTCCTGCTCACAAATTCGGCAGCCTTTATTCAATATCGTTCTTTCATTTATCTTCATACTCCACGAATGACCGTGCCTGCATTTCCACCACGCTCTCTTTGCCGAAGTTCGTGATACCTCTGTAGGTTTCAGTTTATTCTGTTCATAATCCCATTCGCTAAGAAGCTGACTGTCTGTTGTCGCCAAATCATTATATCCGGCAAGGACTTCTCTCTCCGCACAAACGGGGCATACCGTACCTTTCACACGGGCATTGATAACTGATTTCCACTCGTTACCGCATTTTCTGCACTTCCACCAGACATTTTTCCTCGATTTTGCATTTACCTCATCAGGCTTCAATGGTAAGTTCTTCTCCGACCACTCCGAAGCAATTTCAGGGTGTGTTGTCTGCAAATCATTAAACCCTTTCAGGAATATGTACCCACTGCAATACGGGCATTTGCTCCCACCGGAACGAGTAGAAATAAGGGTGTTCCACTCTCTGCCGCAATCCTTACACTTCCACCAAGCCTTACGATTGGCAAAGACCGTAACCTGAGTTGGAAGTAACGGATAATTTCTATCCGACCACTCGGCAGCTATATCCGGCAGAAGTGTTGCAAGGTCATTAAATCCTGCCAACACTTTATTATGAGAGCAGTACGGACAACCTGTTTTATTTATTGTCCTGCTCTTAACGGCAGCTTCCCACTCGTGACCTTTTTTACATCTCCATATCACTTTCTTATGAGAACCAATAGAAACCTCTATCGGTTTTATCTTATTCTTTTTCGACCACTGCTTTACCAATAGTGGCTCTAATGTCGCCAAATCGTTAATACCTGCAATCACTCTCGCACCGGAACATATCGGACATTTCTCTCCATTAGAACGAGCCTTAACGCTTGCCTGCCATTCATGACCGCAAGCACCTCTCCACCATACTTTTTTATTTGAACCGAAAGTAATGTCATCAGGCGTAAGCGTTAAATTCTTTTCCGACCACTCCGAAACAAGCTCCGGGTGTACTTCTGCTAAACTGTTATTCATAGCCAAACCTCAACCTCCTTGTGCTTAGAGTATATGAAGTTTTGGCTTTATCTTGTAGTTTGCGAATATCCGTATAAATAGAAAAAGCCCTTTGAGAAAGGGATTTCTCCTCTCTCAAAGGGCAAGTTGGCAAACTGAAAGTTTCACATTATCTATTACAATGTAAATAATGCTTTTTCGTAGTCCTTAACATAATACTTAATATTGGTTCTACCTTTTTGTATTACAGTATGTCCCTCCTTCTCAAGCATCTCCTTTTGTGCCTCAACTCCTCCAGGATACTTTGCATTTAATTCCCCATTTGCTTTTAATGTTCTCCAATAAGGTGTTTTATCTTCTGCACGCTGATAACTCGCCCATGCAACTATTGAAACAAAAATTCCAGCTGTGATTGGCTCTGTAAAATCAGCACCGCTTTGTTTAGCAAAGTAATCTCTTATTGTACCTACAGTAAGCAATTTACCACAAGGCACAAGTCGCATTACTTTGTCATAGTCAATAGGTGGGGCAAAGTACATTTTATCTCCACCATATTTTTCAATGCTCTTTTCATCTGTTATTATTTGAACTTTAGGCATATCCTTGCTATCCATAAGCATAGCATTAAAATCTTTTTTATCTTCATTTGCCATAAGTATCACCTCCAAGCCAATCATATCTCAATAAATATACTCATGCAATGAGACGGTTTTTAAATTTCTCTCAAAAATTCCGATTTGTATTTCTGTTTGTTTTAAAAATGGGCAACTCCAATTGGAATTGCCCACTCATTGCACTAATTATGCGATTTTTTCTTGCTTGCACCGATTTCTGCATCAAATGATGTAAGTTTGATGTAAATCGCTGTTTTTTCAGTTTTTTATCAAATGAAGTATGTCCCGTCTATTTGGTAAAACGGTACATCTTTACATCATCTTAATAGAGCTTCGCACCTGCCGGAATGTGGTCATCTACCATCAGAAGATGAAGCTTTTCTTCGCCTTCTTCTTCATGAATAGCACTGAGGAGCATACCGCAAGAGTCAATGCCCATCATAGCTCTCGGTGGAAGATTTGTGATAGCAATCAGAGTCTTTCCAACCAGTTCTTCCGGCTCATAAAAGCTATGAATACCGCTTAAAATGGTTCTGTCTGTGCCTGTTCCGTCATCAAGAGTAAACTGTAACAGTTTCTTTGACTTCGGTACTGCAACACACTCTTTAACCTTTACTGCACGGAAATCTGACTTGCTGAATGTATCAAAATCAACAAATTCCTCAAATAAAGGCTCTACCTTTACCTTAGAAAAATCAATCTTTTCAGACTCAGTTTTTACATTTTTTTCAGGTGCTTCAGAAGCTGTATTATTTACATCATTTTTCTTATTTACACCATCTAAGGACTTCATTGTCGGGAACAGCAGTACGTCACGGATTGCCTGGCTGTCTGTAAGCAGCATAACCAGACGGTCGATTCCGTATCCGATACCACCTGTAGGCGGCATACCGATCTCCAGTGCATTCAGGAAGTCTTCATCTGTGTGGTTCGCTTCCTCATCTCCTGCGTCAGCAAGAGCATCCTGCGCTTTGAAACGCTCTCTCTGATCGATCGGGTCATTAAGCTCGGAATATGCGTTACACATTTCCCATGTATTAATGAACAGCTCGAAACGCTCTACCTTATTCGGATCAGAAGGTTTCTTCTTTGTCAGCGGAGAAATCTCAATCGGATGATCCATGATAAAGGTTGGCTGGATCAGTTCTTTTTCACAGTATTCCTCGAAGAACAGGTTGATGATATCACCCTTCTTATGACGTTCTTCATATTCAATATGATGCTCATCTGCAAGCTTCTTAGCTGCTTCATCATCTGCAACTTCATCAAAGTCAATTCCTGCATATTTCTTGATCGCATCATTCATGGTCAGACGTTCAAAAGGTTTGCTGAGGTCGATCTCGATACCATTGTAGGAAATCTTCGCAGAACCACAAACCTTCTCTGCCAGATAACGGAACATAGACTCAGTCAGTTCCATCATGCCTTCATAATCTGTATATGCCTGATAAAGCTCCATCAGAGTAAACTCCGGATTATGACGGGTATCTACACCTTCATTACGGAATACACGTCCGATCTCATAAACTCTCTCAAGACCACCAACGATCAGTCTCTTCAGATAAAGCTCAAGAGAAATACGAAGCTTAACATCTTCGTTCAGTGCATTATAATGAGTTTCAAACGGTCTTGCTGCAGCACCGCCTGCATTTGCAACCAGCATCGGAGTTTCCACTTCCATGAAGTCACGGTCTGCAAGGAAGTTACGGATTTCTTTCAGAATCTGGGAACGTTTGATAAATACGTTCTTGCTGTCCTGATTCATGATAAGGTCTACATATCTCTGACGATAACGCATATCTGTATCTGTCAGTCCATGGAATTTCTCAGGAAGAATCTGTAAGCTCTTGGAAAGAAGAGTCATGCTTTCTGCATGGATAGAAATCTCACCTGTTCTTGTTCTGAATGCAAAACCTTCCAGTCCGAAGATATCACCGATATCGGATTTCTTAAAATCTGCATAAGAATCTGCTCCGATCGCATCTCTTGCTACATATACCTGAATATTTCCCTGTAAATCCTGGATATTGCAGAAAGAAGCCTTACCCATAACTCTCTTGAACATCATACGGCCTGCGATCGCTACGTGGATCGGGCTTGCGTCCATGATTTCTCTTCTCTCTTCGTAATCTTTCTTAACAGCTTCCTTTGCCTGTTCTTCATCAAGACCTGTTACATCTACTTCTGCACGATCTTTGAGAAGTTCTGCCTCATGTGCTTCATAAAGACTCTTCACTTCCATTGAGTGATGAGTCTGATTAAACTTTGTGATCTGAAATGGGTCTTTTCCATTAGCCTGAAGATCTGCCAGTTTATCGCGACGTACCTTCAGTAACTGGTTTAAATCCTGTTCCTGCTTCTGCTGTGCCACCTTGGTTCCTCCTTATATACTTGTATAATTATTATTTGTTCATAACTGTTCAGTACCTTCACAGTTACGAGCCAAAATGCATTAAAAATCACCTGCGGTGATGGCATTTTGGCTTGTATGTCTCGGGATTTTGGTACTTACGTGCCAAAACACCTCGCGGGATAGTAGACTACTGAATAGTTACATTTATTCTACATTTCCATGTGATATCAGATGTAACAGAAGATTCCATTCAACAGAATCCTGTATTTTCAAATATCAATTTATCAGATATACAGACAAAAATAAGAAATAACAAACTTCTTATTGTCTGCTTATATAGTCAGAGAAAGGTGCGCGTTATGCCTTTGCATGATAAATCTCTACGCGCACCTCAGTCATCTGTCTCTTATACGTTTCTCTGGATCTCCAGAACTTTGTATTTCATGATTCCTGCCGGCATCTCTACTTCTACTACATCGCCTGTATGCGCACCGATAAGTGCTTTTCCTACGGGAGATTCGTTGGAGATTTTGCCTTCAAGGCTGTTAGCCTCTGTGGAACCTACGATCTTCAGCTCGATGTCTTCTTCGAATTCAAAATCGTGTACTTTAACCTTACATCCAACGCTGATCTTGTCCAGATCTACTTCGTCCTCTACAACAACTTCAGCATTCTTTAAGATCTTCTCGATTTCTTCGATACGTGCTTCAATGTCTCTCTGTTCGTCTTTCGCTGCATCGTATTCCGCATTCTCAGATAAGTCGCCCTGTTCTCTGGCTTCCTTAATTTTCTCTGCTACTTCTTTTCTCTTTACTACCTTTAAATCATGCAGCTCTTCTTCTAATTTTTTAAGTCCTGCATAAGTTAGTAAGTTTTTCTTTTCTTCCATAATAACCTTACTCCCTTTCAACATCCGGTATAGTCTTCTGCGTTTCTTTTCGCCCCGGATCACTACATGGATTTATGTGCTTCCTGATACATCATACCTGAAAAAGGGCAGACTTATTCTAGGATATTCACAATTTCTGTATTATACAAAAAAGCACCCAGATTGTCAAGCATTCCGAGCGCCTTTGCTATTGTTTATATTTTTCATTTCACATGGTTTTAACTTTTATGCTAATCTTGATAAAAGCGCCTCCAGAGCTTCATAACTTTCTATGGTGTTTGACTCTCTTCTGAGCCCTGCGCTGTGACGCATGCCTGCAGTATACCAGGCAACGTGTTTACGCATCTCACGGATTCCTACGAATTCCCCTTTTAATTCAATCTGTTTTCTGGCATGACGCAGGATCATTTCACGTATTTCCTCTACAGACGGGCGTTCCAACAGTTCTCCTGTCCGGAAATAATGGTTCAGTTCGCGGAACAACCAGGGATTTCCCCTTACTGCACGTCCCACCATAACAGCATCACATCCGGTCTGTTTTACCAGTGCTTCTGCTTTCAGCGGAGAATCTACATCTCCGTTTCCAATTACAGGAATGGTAATCGCTTCTTTTACCCTGCGGATCGTATCCCAGTCTGCAGTGCCGGAATAGTACTGCTGTCTGGTGCGCCCATGCACTGCAAGTGCTGCTGCTCCCGCCTCCTCAATACGTTTCGCGATTTCAACAATATCTACCGGTTCATTCTCAAATCCGATTCGCACCTTGACAGTCAACGGTTTACTGATTGCAGATGATACTTTTCGAACGATCTCTTCAATCAGATTCGGGTTCTTCAACAATGCAGATCCCTCGCCGTTATTGACAACCTTCGGCACAGGGCATCCCATATTGATGTCCAGGATATCGAAATCTCTGTCCTCAATGGATTTCGCAACCTCTGCCATAAGATCCGGTTCACTGCCAAAAAGCTGCATGGAAACCGGGTGCTCACATGAATCAATCTCCATCAGGGCAATGGTGTTCTTATTATGAAAAGAAATCGCTTTTGCACTGATCATTTCCATACAGATCAGTCCGGCCCCCTGCTCTTTACAGAGCGTTCGAAATGGCAGGTCTGTGACACCTGCCATTGGTGCAAGAACAAACGGATTATCAATCTGTACGTTTCCTATTTTCCACTGCATCTCCATGAATGGTTCTCTTGCCCGTACCGGCTCATTCCTTGTCTGCATGGATTCAGTCCTCACTGCCCGATGTTTTCTTCAGTTCTTCTTCCGGGATGTCTCCGAGAAAGAATACTTTATAATACATTTCCAGAGATTCCAGAAGTTCTTTCTTGTCCTGCTGAAGCTGTTTGATCTTCAGTCCGCTTCCGATCTCATCGTAGCGGGCATCTGCTTCCAGAGCTTCTGTTTTAAACTGAAGTCTGCCGTTTTCGTCAAATTCCAGAGTCAGGATTCCTCCTACATCCTCTGTGTAAAGAACACACATGATCTGAAGTTCTTTCTTCACATGATCCGGAAGTGCATTGAAATCCTGATTAAAATAAAATTTCTTCTCATAGGCACTTGCGCCGCAGAGAGTAATGTTGTCCTGATACATAAATTACTGTTTCCCTCTTTCGAAATTATTCAGAATCTTTATACATAGCTGTAAAGTCCACGCACCGAAACCTCTCCTGCGCTGACTTTCACAACTTCTTTATTCTGCCTTTCCACAAGCAGTTCACCTTTTTCATCAATCCCCCTGCAGATTCCTTCGAAACTTCTGTCACCATCGATCACTCTGACCGGCTGGTTCAGATTTGCAAGGATTCTGTGGTAATCATCCAGCAGATGAGTAAAATCACAGGTCTGGATAAATTTCTCATAGTTGATCTCGAAATATTTCATCACCAGTGCAATCACCTGATTTCTGTCATATTCATGACCGCCCTCCAGAATCAGTGAAGTCGCTTTGTCCTGCATTTCTTCCGGAAATTCTTTCAGGTTTACATTGATTCCTACTCCGATGAGAACATAATTGATCTTCACACCATTTGTTCCCATCTCGGTCAGGATACCACAGATTTTCTTCTTAGAGATTACAATATCATTGGGCCATTTAATACTTACGTTAAACCCCAGTTCCTCTGCTGCCTGTGCCACTGCCATTCCCATAACCAGTGTCAGCATAGACGCATACTGCGGTGAAAATTCCGGACGTAGGAGCAGTGTCATCATAATAGAGCTGCCCTCCGGCGCTTCCCATCTTCTGTCAAAACGTCCTCTTCCCGCAGACTGGAATTCCGCAACTGCCAGAGTTCCATGCTCTGCACCATTTTTTGCCAGACGCTTGATCCATGAATTGGTAGAATCTGTTTCTTTTGCAAAATGGACGGTTTTGCCCGCCCATTTTGTGTTTATTGCCTGTGAAATTGTTTCTTCATTATACAGATGTGCCATTATTTGTTCTCCGGCTCTCCTAATGTTGCTACCATGACAGCTTTGATGGTATGCATACGGTTCTCTGCCTCATCAAATACTTTGGACTGCTCAGATTCAAATACTTCGTCTGTTACTTCCATGTCTGTCAGATTGAATCTCTCGCCCATTTCCTTGCCGATCTTTGTCTTAAGGTCATGGAATGCAGGCAGACAGTGAAGGAAGATTGCTTTCTCGCCTGCGTTCTTCATAACGTCCTTTGTTACTTTATAAGGTGTCAGATCATGGATTCTCTCTGTCCATACCTCATCCGGCTCACCCATGGATACCCATACGTCTGTATAGATAACGTCTGCATCCTTTGTTCCTTCCTGAACATCCTCTGTCAGAGTGATGCTTCCGCCGGATGCTTTTGCATATTCCTCGCACTGAGCAACTAACTCTGCATTCGGGAAATATTTCTTAGTTGTGCAGGCTACGAAATGCATGCCAAGTTTTGTGCAGGCAATCATCAGGGAATTACCCATATTGTAACGGGCATCACCCATGTATACAAGCTTACGTCCTTTTAAATCTCCGAAATGCTCACGGATTGTCAGCATATCAGCGATCATCTGTGTTGGATGATATTCGTTCGTAAGGCCATTCCATACCGGAACACCTGCATGTTTTGCAAGCTCTTCTACGACTTCCTGACCAAATCCACGATATTCGATACCATCATACATTCTTCCCAGAACTCTTGCTGTATCTGCAATGCTTTCTTTCTTACCGATCTGAGAACCTGTCGGATCCAGGTATGTGCTTCCCATTCCAAGATCATGGGCAGCTACCTCAAAAGAGCAGCGGGTTCTTGTACTTGTTTTTTCAAAAATAAGTGCAATATTTTTGCCTCTGTAATATTCGTGAAGCTCGCCGGCTTTCTTCTTTGCTTTAAGTTCTGCGGATAAATCAATAAGATATGTGATCTCCTCCGGTGTAAAGTCTTTCAGTGTCAGAAAGTTTCTTCCTTTTAAGTTCATAATAATTCTCTCCCCGATGTCATTTATTCTCTTTTGTTATTTGTCTGTCTCCACTTTCGGATCAGTGACGATCTCTTTCAGCGAACTTGCCAGACCTGCGATTCCCTGAATATCCGACGGAATAATGATCTTGGTTGCCTTACCGTCTGCTGCCTTGGCAAATGCTTCCAGACTCTTCAGTGTCAGAACTGCTTCATCTGCTCCTGCCTCTCTGATCATGCGGATACCCTCTGCATTGGCATTCTGAACTTTCAGAACTGCCTCAGCCTGTCCTTCTGCCTCCTTGATCATACGCTCTTTCTGAGCCTCTGCGCGAAGGATTGCTGCCTGTTTCTCAGCTTCTGCATCCAGAATTGCGGATTGTTTCTTACCTTCTGCAACAAGGATCGTAGATTTCTTCTGACCTTCTGCGATCAGGATTGCTTCACGACGTTCACGCTCAGCTTTCATCTGTTTCTCCATTGCATCCTGAATAGCTGCCGGAGGAATAATGTTCTTCAGTTCCACACGATTGACCTTGATTCCCCATGGATCAGTAGCTTCATCAAGAGAAGCTCTCATCTTGGTATTGATCGTCTCACGTGATGTAAGTGTCTCATCCAGTTCCATGTCACCGATAATATTTCTTAAGGTTGTTGCGGACAGATTCTCGATTGCCATGATCGGATTCTCCACACCGTAAGTATAAAGCTTCGGATCTGTAATCTGAAAGAATACGACAGTATCGATCTGCATGGTTACGTTATCCTTTGTGATAACCGGCTGCGGTGGAAAATCCACTACCTGTTCCTTCAGATTTACCTTTCTGGCTACTCGTTCAATAAACGGAACCTTGAAGTGAATTCCTGTACTCCAGGTTGCCTGATAAGCTCCCAGACGTTCCAGGATTACTGCATATGCCTGTGGTACAATGCGGACGCAGGATGCAAGGACCCATACCGCAATAACGATAATAACTATCAGAAAAACCACGCCCATAACTAATCCTCCTTATTCTGTTTTACGATAAGTTTCACACCTCGGATCTCTTCGATCGTTACAACGGTGCCTTCGCCGATTTTTTCGTCATCAGCAGAACGTGCAGTCCATTCAATGTCATTGATACGAACCTGGCCTGTCTGCGCCAGATTGTCAATCTCCTGAATCACAACTGCTTTCTTTCCAATCAGACTGTTTGCATTGGTCTGTATGGTTTCTTTGTTGAAGTACTTCATTGCCAGTGGTCTGGTAAAGATGAGAAGTACCAATGAAACACACAGAAACAGCAATATCTGTACAGTGAGGTTCGCTCCTGCATAACATGCAATAGCAGCGACCAGTGCGCCGCCGGCAAACCAGATGGTGGTCAGTCCTGCCGTAATTGCCTCTACAACAAGCAATAACGCAAGAATCCCAAGCCAGATCAAAGGCTGCATGAAACTCCTCCTTTCGTCTGCTATCGTCTCTGACGAGCAGCTTCATACATGAGAATTCCGGATGCCATGGCAGCATTCAGAGATTCTACTTTTCCACACATAGGAATCCGTATCAGACAATCAGCACTGTCTGCCGCTTCATCTGTCAGTCCTTTTCCCTCATTGCCGATCAGGAAAGCAGTTCCTCCTGTGTAGGATTCCTGATCATAAGAGTTCTTACCATGCAGATGCGCCGCAAATGTGCGGATATTTCTGTCTTTCAGTTCCTGTGCTAATGATACCACACTTTCCACATATAGGAAAGGCATTCTGTAGACAGAACCCATGGTTGATCGTATAACCTTCGGGTTTGTGATATCCACGCAGGTCTTTGTCAGAAGAACTCCGCTTACTCCGGCACCCTCTCCTGTACGGAGAATAGTTCCCGCATTTCCCGGATCCTGCAGATCTTCCAGAATCATAACCAGCGGATTTTTCCCGCCAAGAATATCTTCCATTATATAGGAAGGTTTCTTAAGCACTGTCATAATTCCCTGCGGCGTCTGCGTATCGCTCATCTGTCGAAAAACAGAATCTGTTACTATTTCATATGGAAGTTTCTCCACCTGAGCCATCAGTTCTGCATCACCGCTGAGAGCTTCTGATACATACACCTTCGAAATCCAATCCCTAGGTGCTTCGCCGAACATTTTTCTTCCTTCTGCAACAAAAAGCCCTTGTTCTCTGCGGGCTTTTGTTTTCTGGTTCAGCTGTATGATATTTTTTACCTGTCCGTTATTTACACTGGTGATCATATCTTATCCTCAATTTTCCGAAACCTTATTCAGGTCACTGTTTGCTCCTGCTGCAACAACTGTGCAGTCTGCCGGAAACACTTCATCCGGCGCCACATTCATATTCATCTTATCGCCATGCTTCAGACCGATCAGATTGATGTTATACTTTTCCCTGACCTTCAGCTCCCGAAGTGTTTTTCCTATCCATTCCCGCGGGATCTTAAATTCTGCCATACTGAAATCAGAAGAAAGCTCAAACATATCGACAAATCCACTGGAGAGAAGATTTCTTGCAACTCTGATACCCATGGAATGTTCAGGATAAATCACCTTATCTGCCCCTATTTTCTCCAGTATCCTGCCATGAAGAGGATTCATTGCCTTCGCCATGACAAAAGGAACTCCAAGTTCTTTCACCTGCATCGTTGCTGTAATACTGGCCTCCATATTCTCGGCTACTGCGATGACCGCAACATCTACGTTCTGAACTCCAAGCGATTCCAGAATTCCCGGATCACGCACATCTGCCTTGACAGCATAGGAAACTTTCTCTGCGATATCCTGCACATTATCATCTTTATCGTCAATGGCAAGTACATCACAGTTCGCCTCTGCCAGAGTAAGGGCTACCGTCATCCCGAACTGCCCAAGACCGATCACTGCATAAGATTTGTTCTTCATTTTCTTCCTCATTTCTCTTTCTGAACATGTATTCGTTATCCTCTGCGAATATCCGCCTGACTGCCGAACCGTTACTATCCAATCATAATATCTTCTTCTGCCAGATGTGAATCTGCCGGCATTTTCTGTACACGTACAGTCACTGCAGTTCCCAGAGTCAGCGGACCGATTCTTCCCAGATACATAGTCAGGATCACGATCCATTTGCCTGCTGTATTCAGGCAGGGTGTCAGCCCTCTGCTAAGTCCTACCGTTGCAACCGCAGATGTAATTTCATAAACAACATCTTCTATAGGTGCTTCCGGCATGGCTGCACACAACAGCATACTCATGAGAATAAGTACTGTAAGTACCATACCTGTCACTACGATTGCAGAACGGATGTAGCTGTCTCTGATTCTCCTGTGGTGTACTTCCACATCCCGTTTTCCCTGAAGATTGGATTTCAGACTCAGCAGAAGGACCGCAACTGTTGTTGTCTTAATTCCACCTGCTGTTCCCATAGGGGAACCGCCGATCAACATCAATATCAGGCACAGCATATAAGTTGCATTGGAAAATCTCTCCTGGCTTACAGTGAAAAATCCGGCTGTTCTTGTGGTAACTGACTGGAACAAAGATGCCATCCACTTCGTTCCCGGCGAATATGTCCCAATACTTTCCGGATTTCCATGATCAAACAGAAAGATCAGTACTGTACCGCCCACAACAAGTATCAGCGTCATCATCAACACGATCTTACTGTGAAGACGAAGATTTTTAAACACACGTCCCACAGGAAGTTTCCCTCTGATGACTCGTTTAATCTTATCCCAGATATCCCACCAGACCACAAACCCAAGACCTGACATAATGATCAGTCCTACACTTGTAAAGTTTACGATCGGATCAGCAACATACTGAGCCAGGCTGTCCTCTCCCAGCAGATCAATACCAGCATTACAGAATGCAGATACTGCCGTAAAAACAGAGTATCCCAGACCTTTTGCCAGACCGAACTGCGGAATAAATCGAACTGCATAACACACTGCACCAATTCCTTCTGCTCCAAACACACAGATCAGAACTTTCTTCACCAGCCTGACCATCCCACCCATTCTGTCCATATTATAGGACTCCTGGATAACACGCCGGTTTCTCAGCGATATTTTCTTTCTCAGACTTATAAAAATAATACTGCCCAGGGAAATCAGTCCCACACCTCCAATCTGGATCAGGACAAGAATAATAATCTTGCCTGCCAGAGTCCAGTGAGTTGCCGTAACAACTGTCACAAGCCCTGTTACACATATACTTGTGGTTGCGGTAAACATGGCATCTGTAAAAGATGTGTGGTATCCGGGTGCCGTACAAAACGGCAGCCACAGAAGTAATCCCCCTAAGATAATCACCCCCGCAAAACCGAGGGTAATTATCTGAGCAGTATTTAATTTATGCAGTCTGTTATATAACTGCATCTTTTTATTCATTTGTTATTTGTTGTTTTTATCATAGTTATGAGAAAGTGACTGGCATACTTCCCACTGATAGTCAGAGATACCTTTCTGCATAGCAAGTGCTTCATTGATATCGAAGTCTACGAATTCACCGTGACGATATCCGACAACACGGCATGTCTTGCCTGCAATAAGAAGGTCTACAGCCAGAGCACCCATCATAGATGCATATACACGGTCTTTACATGTCGGGCTTCCACCACGCTGCATGTGTCCAAGGATTGTAGCACGTGTTTCGATACCTGTGGCAGCTTCGATACGTTTTGCCATTGCTTCAGAATGACCGATACCTTCTGCATTGATGATGATGTGATGCTTTTTGCCTTTCTTACGACTCTCGATAATGTTATTGATCAGCTTCTGCTCATCATAGTCATATTTTTCAGGAACCAGAACGTCCTCAGCACCGTTGGCAATACCGCACCACAGAGCAATATATCCTGCACCACGTCCCATAACCTCGATGATACTGCATCTCTCATGAGAAGTGGAAGTATCACGTACTTTATCAATTGCTTCCATTGCTGTGTTTACAGCTGTATCAAATCCGATGGTATATTCTGTACATGCAATGTCAAGGTCGATTGTTCCGGGAAGACCGATTGTATTGATTCCGAGATTCGCAAGCTTCTGAGCACCTGCGAAGGATCCGTCACCACCGATGACAACAAGTCCGTCAATTCCATGTTTTCTGCAGATCTCTGCTCCACGTTTCTGGCCTTCTTCTGTACGGAATTCTGCACAACGTGCTGTATAAAGGATTGTACCTCCACGCTCGATTGTATCAGATACATCTTTTGCGCTCATGTCAATAATCTCTTCGTTTAACAGACCATTGTATCCTTTCAGAATACCTTTTACATTTAATCCATTGCTTAAACCTCTTCTGACAACTGCACGAATTGCAGCATTCATTCCAGGTGCGTCACCACCGCTGGTAAGGACACCAATGGTTTTTATCTTGTTTTCTGCCATCTTTTCTTCCTCCATCTTCTGAATCTATCTCATTTTTACTATACACATATTCGGGTATAGTTTAGCGCATTTCTATAAGTTTTTCAATCCTCTTTCTACAACTTTAACATTGGTTTTACCATATTTTTCGTACATATAGTTCAGCCATGAGTCCTGAATTTGTGCATGATATCCAACCGGAAGCTTCTTTATGGCCTTTACGTCTTTCAGGTAGATCACAACAGCACTGTCACCCGGTGAACGTCTGAGGTCTGCAAGCAATTCCTGAGATTGCTGTGTGTAGCTTTCTTTATTGTCAAACTGTATCCAGATTTCCCTTGGCATATTGTCAAAGGGACGGATTTTTTCAAGGATCAGTTTGCTGGCGCGATCGTCCTCTGCAGATACTCTGCCCTGAATAAATACTCTGCCTTCTTCATTCAGGAACTGCTGACTTTTCTCATAATCTCTGGGGAACACAACTACCTCCACTGTTCCTACCAGATCCTCTACTGTAAGGAATGCCATAACCTTATTATTCTTTGTATATTTGATGGTTTTATCCGTAATCATTCCACCGATAATTACTTTCTGACCATCCATGACTTTCGGAAGATTTGTTTCTTCATCCTGCTGAAAATCCGAGGTTTTCGCAGAAATGGTTTTCTCCATCATTTCCCGGTAATTTTCCAGAGGATGACCACTGAGGTAGATTCCCAGAACTTCCTTCTCATATCCCAGAAGTTCCTCTTTTCCGAATTCCTCCACATCGGGCATACGGATTTCAAATTCTTTCTTGTCCTCCTCGCTTACCAGATCAAAAAGGCTCATCTGGCCTGCCAGTGAATTCTTCTTCTCCTGACTGATACTGTCTGAAATCTTCTGATAAACCAGCATTTTCTGGCGGCGGTTACCATCCAAGCAATCCAGCGCACCTGCTTTGATAAAGTTTTCTACTGCTCGCTTATTCATCTGCGGAGAGTTTCGTTCCATAAAATCCTTCAGGGAACGATATTGTCCGTTCTCTTCCCTCTCTCTTACCAGGCTTTCAATAACCGGACGTCCCACACTCTTTATAGCGGACAGACCATATCGGATCGCACCGTTATCTACAGAGAATCCATACATTCCACAGTTCACATCCGGCGGCAGGATCTTAATCCCCATCTGTCTGCAGACCAGAATATATTCTGCAACCTTATTGGGAAAATCAATAACCGATGTCATTAATGCGGCCATAAATTCCACAGGATAGTAATATTTCAGATATGCAGTCTGATAGGAAACAACTGCATAGGCTGCTGCATGGGACTTATTAAAAGCATATTTGGCGAAATCAATCATTTCATCATAGATTTTATTTGCCGTTGCCTCATCAATTCCATTTGCAATACAGCCTGGAACTCCCTCTGCTTCATTTCCGTAAACAAAGTTCTGGCGCTCCTTTTCCATGACAGAGGCCTTCTTTTTGGACATTGCACGGCGCACCAGATCACTTCGGCCCAGAGTATAACCTGCCAGGTTACGAACGATCTGCATAACCTGTTCCTGATAGACAATACACCCATAAGTAGGCTTCAGGATTGGCTCCAGCTGAGGGCAGTCGTAACGGATGGTATCCGGACGGTTTTTGCCCCGGATATACTGAGGGATGAAGTCCATGGGGCCCGGACGGTAAAGAGAAATTCCTGCGATCACATCTTCCAGACTCTGAGGCTTCAGTTCCTTCATGAAGTTTTTCATTCCCGCACTTTCAAGCTGAAATACACCATCAGAACGACCGGTGCCAAGGGAATCCAAAACCTTTTTATCATCATAATTAATCTTCTGCATGTCCAGAGTCACTCCTGCATCCTTCTGGATCAGCTTTACTGCATTCTGGATCACAGTCAGAGTACGAAGTCCCAGGAAGTCCATTTTTAAAAGTCCCAATTCTTCCAGTGTTGTCATGGTAAACTGTGTGACAATGGAACCATCCGACGCTCTGGAAAGCGGTACATATTCAGAAACATCTTTCTGACTGATAACCACACCGGCAGCATGCATGGAAGTATGTCTTGGAAGTCCCTCCAGACGTCTTGCCATATCGATCAGATAATGAATTTCATCCTGCTCTTCATATGCTTTTTTCAGCTCAGGGTTCATAGTAAGGGCTTTATCTATAGTAATATTTAATTCCTGCGGGATCATTTTCGCAATGGAATCCACCTGTGCATAAGGCATATCCAGTACACGGCCCACATCCCGGATCACACCACGGGCTGCCAGCGTACCAAAAGTAACGATCTGAACCACACAATCATCCCCATATTTACGGCGGACATATTCAATAACCTCCTGCCTTCTTTCGAAGCAGAAGTCAACGTCAATATCAGGCATAGATACTCGTTCCGGATTCAGAAATCGCTCAAAGAGCAGATCATAGCGAATAGGATCAAGCTGTGTGATGCCCAAGGTATAAGCAACCAGACTTCCCGCTGCAGAGCCACGTCCCGGTCCTACCATAATGTCATGATCGCGGGCATATTTAATAAAATCCCATACTATAAGGAAGTAATCCACGTATCCCATATTTTTTATAGTAGATAATTCGTAATTCAGACGAGCTTTTAATTCCTCTGTAACCGGCTGATAACGTTCCTCCAGTCCCTCGAAGCATAGCTTGTTCAGATATTCCCAGGATGTAAGACCATCCGGCACATCGAATCTTGGAAGCTTGGTCACGCCAAATTCAATCTCAACATGACATCTCTGTGCAATCTTATGAGTATTCTCCAGGGCCTCCAAAGCATATGGGAAAAGTTCTGCCATTTCTTCCGGGGATTTCACATAATACTGGCCGCCCTCATAACGCATTCTGTCCTCGTCTGCCAGTTTCTTGTTTGTCTGCAGACAGAGAAGAATATCATGAGGATCAGCATCCTCCGCCCTTGTATAATGCACATCATTGGTTGTAACAAGGTCAATCCCTGTTTCTTCGTGCATACGGAGAAGTTCCTGATTTACCAGTCTCTGCGCAGGAATTCCATGATCCTGTAATTCCAGGAAGAAATTGCCTTTTCCAAAAATATCCTGATAACGAAGAGCTGCTGCCTTTGCATCCTCATACATGCCTCTCTGAAGATATCTGGCAACCTCACCTGCCAGACAGGCACTTAATGCGATAATTCCCTCATGGTACTCTTTTAATACCGCAAGGTCTACTCGAGGTTTATAATAGAAACCTTCTGTGAAACCCTTTGATACTATCTTCATCAGGTTGGCATACCCCTGATTATTTTCTGCCAGAAGAACCAGGTGGTAATATCTGTCTTCGCCGCTTCCTGCTTCACGGTCAAATCTGGAACCGGGAGCTACATATACCTCACATCCCAGAATCGGATTGATTCCCTCGGCTCTTGCTGCACGATAAAAATCAATCACACCATACATAACTCCATGATCTGTGATCGCCGCACTGTCCATGCCAAGTTCTTTGACACGGGCTACATATTCTTTTATCTTATTGGAACCATCCAGCAGACTGTATTCTGTATGGACGTGAAGATGTGTAAACTCCAACTCTATTTCTCTCCTGTTCTAATATCTGCAATTTTATCGCAGAATATTTTTATAAATTTAACTGAATCAGGTAAGTCCCATGCTTCAATTGCGAAAAGCAATAATCATTGGGTGGGAACTTGCTTGTCTGTTACTATTTCGCGTAGATTCTCTTGTCCTTAATCTCTACTTTGCCTTCCTTCATCAGATGGCCAATGGCACGTTTAAATGCTCCCTTACTCAGACCAAATTCTCGCTGGATCACTTCCGGTGATGCCTTGTCATCAAATGGAAGAACACCTGCAAATTCATTGATTACTTCAAGGACATTCTCCGCATCTTCATTGATCTGAAGATATGCTTTCTGACGATCTGTGACGTTCATTTTTCCGTCTTCTTTTACTTCGCTGACACGCAGCTCAAGGATCTTGCCCGGGCGGTATTTTCCCTTGGCTTCTCTTGCAGGGATCAGTGCGGAATATTTATCATCAACTGCCACAAATACACCGAATCTGTCGCTGATTTCATAAACACGACCTTTCACCATATCTCCCACTACATAAGGAGTTCTGGTGGAAAGATAATGATAAACCTTCATAGTTGCGCAGAGACGACTGCTCTTGTCAATATAGAGTGCTACCAGCACATCTTCTCCCTCTCTTACTTTCAGAGTCTGTTCATGATATGGAAGCAGAAGGTCTTTCTCCAGTCCCCAGTCAAGGAATGCACCAATCCTTGTTACCTGAGAGACTTTCAGAACTGCTGTCTGACCTACCTGAAGCTTCGGTTCTTTTGTTGTTGCAATAAGACGATCCTGAGAATCCTTGTAGATAAATGCTTCAATGCTGTCGCCTTCTTTTGTTCCTTCCGGAACCTGTCTGGACGGAAGAAGAACACGGTTCTTTGCATCTGCCTGCATATCCTCACCCAGATATACACCAAAATCTACGGACTTCACTACTGTTAATTTCTGTTTTTTTCCTAACTCTATCATATAATCTCCATTTCTGTTGTGATAGTATCTTTTTAAAGAAAATTAAAAATATACTATACTTTCATCATCCTCTGACATTAGCTTTATATTTCAGTATAACATAAATAATAAAGGCGGCACAATGCCGCCTTATTATTTTTTATTATCTTATTTTACGTTACTGTTCACTATAGATCAGGATGTATTTTATTCCAACTCGATTTCACATACACTCAGACAGATTCTTTATCGTGTATTATATATTCTGCATCCACTTGCACGCCAGTTCCATCCAGGACTGGCATTCTTTCTGTACACAGCCGCCGTCTTCGTGGCTTGTCTCTTCGTTTGCAAGACTTAAACCATGTCCGCCAACCGGATAAAGATGCATTTCTACCGGAATTTCAAATTTGCGCAACGCATTGAAGAACAACAGAGAATTCTCTACAGGAACACAATCATCTGTCACTGTATGCCACAGGAATGTGGTTGGTGTATCTTTAGATACCTGGAATTCCAGAGACTGTTCTTTTCTCTTATCAAGATCATTATAATCCTCTCCAAGCAAGCATTCAAAGGAACCTGTATGTGCAAACTCACCGGAAGTGATCACCGGATAACTTAAGATCATACCATTTGGTTTCACCATATCAGAAGTTACCCCAAGTGTCTGTGCAATAAAATCTTTCTTCCAGAAAACGCCAAGACTTGCTGCCAGATGACCACCTGCGGAAAAGCCCTGCAGAACAATTTTATTCGTATCAATATGAAACTCTGCAGCATTTTTTCTTAAAAAAGCAACAGACTTCGCAAGCTGCAAGAGTGCCAGTGGATATCTGGCAGGTTCTACGCTATAGCGCAGGATCACTGCATGATATCCCCTTACCAGATACTGCATGGCGATCGGTTCTGCTTCTCTGTCAGAAGTCATAGCATACCCGCCTCCCGGGCAGATCACAACTACCGGACGCTTTCTGTTGATATGCATTTCAATGGAATTATCCAGAAAATAAGTGTATAAATCTGCAGTTTCTTTATATCCGTCTACTGCAATTTCAATCTTCTTATAAATCATAAGTTCCTCCTGTATATTTCATCATTTTTTCCATTTCTACTCCCCATTCCGCTAATTTTTGGGGAATATTTACAGCTACTTTTCTCAGTTTTGTTTTGCCATCCTTTGCTGCCAGACGCTTATATAAATGTATATTTCCATCTGCATCAAGAACAATATAAAAACACTCTAAAATATGACCTGATCCTACAATTTCCCGTGTTGTATATATATATCCTGCTTTATTCTTTTTTCTTTTAGAAAAAACAATCCCTCTGCTTCTCCTGTCTCGGAAACTTGGAAAATAATCTTCACGTATAATTTCAAGTTCTTCCCATTTATACATTTTTTTGAAAAACAGATACGATATTTTGCAGCCTTCTTTACTTAATGTTACGACTTTTGAAGAAAAAAACAATAATGGTGCATCAATCAAAAACTCAAGAATCAATATTGGAATTCTTTCTCCCTCTTCAGCAGACAGCCCTGTCCAAATAAGCAATACCGTAATAAGTATTACCATGGTTATCTGCAAAAAATCTCTGATCTTTATTACTTCTTGCTGATATTCTTTTAAATTTGTACAGTCTGCTCCTTTGCTTTGAATTTTTTTTCTTTGTTGCCTCCTCAATTCTATCATTTCATCATATTGTCTTTGTTTTTCTTCTTCTTTTATTCCCTCTCCTTTTTCTGCCTCCACTCCCCATTCCTTCATTTTTTCACGAACATTTACGTACATTTTTCTAATAACTTGCTTTTTTCCTTTTTCTAATTTATAAGAAAAAACATTGCCATGTTCATCAAAAGTAATGTAAAAACAATCTGAAAGCGGAAACGCATCAACGATCATCCTGGTAGTATATTTCTTTTTCTTCTTATTTACTGCATATTTGGAAAATACAATCCCCTGATAACGTATGCTCCCTCCTTTACCATATGTATACCAGACATCCTCTCTGATAACAGCAAGCTCTTCCCATTTATAATTTCTCTTCCAAAACAGCCAGGATACCGTACAGCCTTCTCTGCTCAGCACAACAGTTCTCATATAATACAAGATTAACAGCAACATTAATATTTCCACACTAAAAATTATAAATTCATATCCCTCTGTTCTTATTTCCTTTCTTTCCAGGAAAATCATCAGCATTCCTATACCGAATACAAACGCTGATATAAATAATATCAGTATTATATGTGGATCTAATACTCTTATTTTTTCCTGCTGCTCTTTCATATGCATTTCCTCCGGCTGTCTGAAATCCTTACTGTTACTATTCCGGTATATCAACCTAATTTCTTGCATTTTCTTATGAGTTCATTATAAGGTAAATATATGTAATTGTTAAGGTGCAAAATAAAATGTTGCTGTCCCATTTACTGCAAATTAAACGAACCATACAATATTAAAGTTCAGCTGTTATTATCTTTCAAGGATCATGACATCTTTTTCATTCATGCTAACGGTCTGCCCTGAAACGTTCTCCTCCTTCGATAAAGTTGCAGAAAATTGCCCGGACTTTCTGCAATATGGCAGAAGAATTTTCCTTGTTTCTTCTGCTACAAAAAATCTCCCGGATAAGAGAAGCACTTACTCTTATCCGGGAGATTTTTTATATCTTTAACAAGTTCATATCTTTTATTTTCAGCTCAGTGATTATTTATTTCCCTGTCCATAATATGCATTTGCACCATGTTTTCTGAAGTAGTGCTTATCCTGCAGATCCTGTGGTGCAGGTTTTACCTGTGGATTGATCAGCTCACAGCGGGATGCCATCTTGGCAACTTCCTCAAGAACAACTGCATTATGTACTGCTTCATGAGCATCCTTGCCCCATGCAAATGGTCCATGATTTTTGCAAAGTACTGCAGGTACTGCTTCATAATCTTTGTCCTTAAACAGGTCTACGATCAGAAGTCCTGTGTTTTTCTCATATTCTTCAAATTCCTTGCCTTCCAGGCAGCGTGCACATGGAACTTCACCATAAATATAATCTGCATGTGTGGTTCCATAACATGGGATTGATCTTCCGGCCTGTGCCCAGCTTGTTGCCCATGAAGAATGTGTATGTACAACTCCTCCGATATTCGGGAATGCTTTGTACAGTTCTACATGAGTTGCTGTATCAGAAGATGGATTGTATTTTCCTTCTACCTTATTTCCATTCAGGTCTACAACAACCATATCATCCGGTGTCAGCAGATCATAATCAACCCCACTTGGTTTGATGACAAAAAGTCCTGATTCTCTGTCGATTCCGCTTACATTTCCCCATGTAAATGTAACAAGTCCGTATTTTGGAAGATCCATGTTTGCTTTGTAAACTTCCTCTTTTAATTTCTCCAGCATGATTCGTACCTCTCCTTTTGCTTTTCAGATATTCTTTTACAACAGCTTTCAGATGTTCCGGCTTTTTTCTGCATATCCCACCCGGAAAATCTCTTAATATCTGTATTATAGCACTTGTACGGTACATGTACCAACTTGTATGTTGATTATTTTACTGTTTCTCATACAAAAACTCTTCAGGCAGACTTACCTTGAAATCTTTTGCAAGTGAACGGAAATTGTCCGGTGTAATAGTCTGAAGTTTATTTGGAGTCATAGAAAGAATCTTCACCAGGATCTCTGCAGATTTTTCTACCGTATGGAGCAGACCAAATGTCAGGTCAAAATCTTCACCTGAGCAGAACATTCCATGATGTGCCCAGATAACAACATCATATTTCTTCATTAATTCTGCTGTTTTTATGGCAATTTCTCTTCCACCCGGTACCATCCAGCCGACAACACCTACGCCGTCCGGGAATACAACCGGACACTCTGTAGCAGATTCCCATAACTCTCTTGTAAAGATCTTATCATCCAGTGGCAGAACAAATGTCAGAGCAATTGTATTTGTCGTATGTGCATGATAAATAACACGATGTTTTCCGTTTGTCAGTTTCTTCTTCACTTCATGATTCATCAGATGAGTCGGAAGCTCACTGGTAGGTCTGCCGCCCTCAACCAGGCCCCAGCGGATTCTGTAATTTGTTCCTGTCTCATCCAGTTCAATGATCGCAAGACATACTTCCGGATCCACGATAATGTTTCTGAAATATTTACCGCTTCCCGTTACAAGGAAAAACTCTCCTGCTAATCCCGGAACCTCTACCCCGATCGGTATCCATTCTCCAGTTGCATTCAGACGGGGACGAATCATCTCTACTTCCTCCGGTTTCAGACGATAGCTTAAGTTTCCGCCGTTTCTCTCATGCCATCCCTGAAGATAACCGTCATTTGCCATTTTGATAAATCCCTGTACAAATTTAGATTCCAGAATTTTCATAATATATATACCCTCCGCTTTTTGTGGTTTTATGTTGTTTGTTTTTAACAATATATTGTTTCTTGTTGTTTATGAATGTATTATATATTGTTTCTTGTTGTTTGTAAATAATTTATTCAAAAAATCTCTCACAAAACCACACATCAATTCCGAAATATCTTTGTCAATTCTGTCCTGCTATTCATCCTGTTCAGAAGATTTTTACCGTTATTTTTGCTGAAATTCTATAATTGCGTATGCTTTTCCGTCTGTATCATCAAGCGATACAATCACCTTTCCTGTTTCTGCTTTTGCTTTCGGGCAGATTATATCTCCAAGTTTTGCCTGCATCTTATACTCTGCACGCATCTGGTATACTTTGAAATCTTCCGGCAGGAAATCTTCTGCCATACAGATATACTGACAGTTGTTTACATGATGATTAGTGTCAAGATGATGCTTCTGCACTGTGAATGATTCCTGTGAAGTCATGTCATCCGGAAGTTTGATTTTCCTCGGTGCATAATCCATTTCCAGCTTTTCGCCGAGTATGTAATTGTCTGTATCTGCAGGTGTCAGTCTCGCCGGAATCCCTGTACTGATGGCCAGATGTGTCCAGTTGGAGTTCGCCCAGGCAAGCTTCTTCCCATCCATTGTTTCTATGGTGAAATTACGCATACCCATGAATCCTTTGAAATCATAAGGTGCTGTCGTGATCCTGATTTCCGTTCCCATAGCAGGATATTCATCCACAATTACCTGCCAGGAAGAAAGAACCCACGCTCTGTCTCTTGCCTTCAGCACGTCTCCTCCAAGCCCGACCGACTCCGCATGAAATGTACAGCAATCCTGAAAATAATTCAAAACACCCGGTAATGTCAGTTTGCCGTTCTCACCTGTCTCACTGTATCTGACTCTGCTGTTAAAACTGTAATTCATTTTTTATGTCCTCTTTTCTTATGTCGCTATGATTTTTTAATATACTTCTTTTCTATTATTATAACAAGCCAAAAGTATAAGGCATAAAACAGTTTTTTATAAACTGCCCTATGCCTTATCTTTGTTCTACGTTATATTATTTACTGTAATTCTTTGCTACAAATGTGATCATTACCTTAAACAGATCCCCATCCAGGTATAGCTTAAACTCACCTCCCTGCAGCTCTGTCAGGCTCTTTGCAATAGATAATCCCAGTCCGCTTCCTTCTGTATTTCTCGCCACATCTCCTCTGATAAATCGTTCTGTCAGTTCATCCGCAGAGATATTCAAAGGCTGTGCTGAAATATTTTTCAGGGAAAAGGTTACTTTTTTGTTTCTGTTGCTGATCTCTGCATAAACTCTGGTGCCCTCCATTGCGTACTTCACAACATTGCCGAATACGTTTTCCAGAACACGCCACATTCTCTGACCGTCTGCGTAGATAATGGACGGTTCGTCTGTGAAATGTACCATCATAGTCAGGTTCTTCTCCTGGAATTTCTCTTCAAATTCTCCGATCACCTGCTGCACCATTTCCACAAAATCAATATCATTCATCTCCAGCTTAATGTTTCCGGTGCTTGCCTTGGATGCCTCTACCACATCCTCTGTGAGCACCTTCAGTCTCTGGGATTTCTCATCCAGGATGCGTAAGTATTCCTGTATTTTCGGATCTGTCGGATTTTCCCGTTTCATCAGATCTACATAATTAATAATGGAAGTCAGAGGCGTTTTCAGGTCATGGGAAACATTTGTGATCAGCTCTGTCTGCATTCTTTCCTTTTTCAGGCTGTTCTCCACAGCAGCATCCAGACCACTGCCAATATTGTTAATATATTCTGCCATCACCTTCTGTTTTCCTGTAAGTGTATCTGTTTTGATCTTATATTGCAGTTCTCCATCGCTTATTTTCTTCAGACCATCCATAATAAGATCCAGCCCATCCGCTTTTCTGATGATAAAAATCACAGCAGCCGCATCTACAATCAGTAATATCATCAGGAATACTCCTGCACCTGTGAATCCGCAACCAATGATCAGGAACTGCAAGAATAAAAATGCTCCTCCCACAAGCAGAACTTTTATTTTTTCTGCTGTATTTCTGGAAAAAGCTCTGGCAAAATCGACAAGCTTCCCACTGCATTTTCCAATCCATTTCAGAACTGTTCTAATCAGACTGTTTTTCCATAAGGTTCCTGCTTTTATTCTTCTTACCAGACTGAGATATCCGATCAGGAACCATGCCATTGTATAAGTCCCACATATGAGACAGGTAACAATCACTGTCACCACTGCATGACTGTAACCCAATGATGAGTTGGCGATCAACGTTCCCGATATGATCGTTCCTGCCAGCCATATACCGATCACTGCTCCTGCCGCAATTTCTGTATACCATCTGTCAAATCCATTCAGATGGATTTCTTCATCCTTCGGTTTCCTTCCTGCTGTCACAGTCAGCCACACCATACCGATCAGCCAGAGCACACTTCCGAAGATTGCTCCTGCCAGCATCGGAAACATAAGCTTTGAATATGTCTCATAGTTCTCTGCCTCATCAGTCATGGAATCTGCCACAGAAAATTTCGTATCAACCGAAACTGCAAACACAAAATCCTTTGTGTCAAAGCTCTGATCAATGGTATGATTCCACACCTGCAGATCTGCATCCGGAATATTTGTAACACACTCACTTAATTCCGGGTAAACAACTGCATATGCTTTTTCTTTAAATATTGTCTCAAGGTTCTGCTCCAGCTGTGCGTAACTGCTGTACGCTTTTTTATTTGTATAGATTGTCTGTGTTTCTTTATCTGCGAAAAGATATGTGAGGTTGGTACTCCCTTCGGTATAGTCTCCCACGCTGTGAAAGACGGATGCCAGTGATGTTTCATAATCATTGAACTGTTCATCTGACTGTATGGCACGGATGCAGTCCAGAAGTGTGAATAACTCCTTATATGCATCCTCCAGTCTCCCATTCCATTCCGTGCTTTTGTTTACCGCATCCAGGATATTCTCAGCTCCCTGTGGTGCAAATTTCTCGTCCAGCTGACTCAGTTCTACGAAAAAACATCCCGGATATTCTGTGTTTGTTCTGGTATCCGTAACGTTGCCGATATTCTCTGATTGTGAGGTATATCTGTAATAAAGTTCATCTGCTACGGTATCCAGTTTCTCGGACTCGGTCTTTGATTCGAAATCATCTTCTTCAAGAAAATCTGTATTGTAATTAATTTTCAGTGTTCCATCTGCCACCATCTTTTTAAAGTCAGTCCGATAAAAATAGTGGCTGGTTCCGTCAGAAGATTCACATCTTATGACCTGTGAATCTTCGTCATAAACACCTTCATAATAGTTTGCCTCCCAGTCTTTTCCCCACTCCAGAAGATCACTTACAGAGTACGCAAGCCCGGAAGTATTTTTCAGAGAAAGGTCTCTGATGGAATCACGGGTGTTTCCTTTTTCCTCAAATTCTGCCAGATCAATCACTGCCGATGAACCAGCATTTTTCAGATAGTTAATGTCATCCTGCGCTGCCAGACTGACCAGAATATCTGATCCTCTGTTGCTGACCTGTTTCTCAAATGCTTCTGATTCTGTGTAACTTTTGCCTCTGTCATCCAGGCGGATTCCAGTCTGATAGATCATCACAAACATAGCTGCACAGACTGCTGCTGCAACTGCTGCCAGATGCGCGATCACGATCCAGATTGCCTTGACAGAACTGCTTCTGTATCCTTTTCCCTTCATAATGTTTGTCCCTTTCCTTTTTTATTTAATTTATTACTTTGTCAAGCGGATATTCGCAATCCGCTTTGCTACTTGCTCATAACCAAATAACTGCTTCGCAGTTTATCAGAATGCGCTTGCACGCCTCCTGATACAAGCAAGTCCCCACCCACTGCTTATTGCTTTTCGCAATTGAAGCAGGGGACTTACTTGATTTGGTTAAATTTTTTCCACCTTATATCCAAGTCCCCACACAACCTTCAGGTATCTTGGCTCCCTTGGATTAATCTCAATTTTTTCTCTGATATGCCGGATATGCACTGCCACCGTATTATCTGCAGCAACTGCTTCCTCATTCCAGATGTTTTCGTAAATCTGATTAATGGAAAATACCCTTCCCTGATTCTTCATCAGCAGAAGCAGGATATTGTACTCAATGGGTGTCAGCTTCACCACATCACCGTCTACTCTGACTTCCTTCAGGTCATCGTTTATACTCAGACCTCCTGTCTCGTAGATATGAGCATTCTCCACAGGTATTGCCGCTCCCAGCCTTGTATATCTGCGAAGCTGTGACTTCACCCTTGCCACCAGTTCCAGGGGATTAAAGGGCTTGGTTACATAATCATCTGCTCCTACATTTAATCCAAGGATCTTATCTGCATCCTCTGATTTCGCAGAAAGAATAATGATCGGAAGAGGATTCTCTTCCCTTATCTTCAAAGTAGCCCGGATGCCATCCAGCTTCGGCATCATAATATCTATGATCAGCAGATCCACCGGCTGACTGCGCAGTATATTGATTGCTTCCAAACCATCATATGCTTTAAAAATCACATACCCTTCCTGCTCCAGATAAATACTGATTGCCTCTACAATGTCTTTATCATCATCGCAGACCAGAATATTCGCCACTTTATACACCTCCCTCATCATCCGAAATGCCTGTCTGAAATCTCTCATGTACAGACACCCCGGCTTCTTATTTTGTATTTCTAATATTAGAATAATCGAAGCTTCTTAATATGAAAGGGACAAATTCTTAAGATTTTCTTATGATTATTCACTTTTCGCAGTCAAAATATCAGGCTGTTAATCTGTCACTTTTATCAGGCTCCTATTTTCATCCAATTCTTCTATTCGTTCTGCTGTATACATTTTTTATCTCATCTTTTCTCTTTTTCTGACAGTCAATAATAGACTGAAAATCATTATATCATTTCACATATATTACTTCTATAGAATATTCTCTTCTGTTTCCCATTTCCACACCCATCACTGTTTATTCCATTCTCCATAACTCACAACCAATCTATAGCAACCCTCGTAAATAATACTTCCATCAACGCACCAGTGGATCATCGTTATATGTTTTTTGGTATTTTATTAACAATCTTCATACATATCGCATAATTTTTTATTGATTTTGTACAATATTATTTATTTTTCGGCAAAACAATGCTACAATGTTTTATAAGATTAGTGTACTGATTTATAACTGTTCAATGGTCTGCTAACCGCAAAGCTACTGAACAGTTACACGTTTTTTTCAACGAGGGAGGTATTCTTATGAATCTGGAAAACATGACAAAAATCTACGCCCGTGGTGACAGCCGCATTCAGCTGAAGGTAATTCCCGGACATTTCGTCACATCTCAGTCACATATCACTCACTATCTGGATCTTACAACTATGAAATCCAGAACTGCCGAAGCACAGAATATTGCTCACGAACTGGCTGCTAATTATGAAGTATCTACTCCTGTTGATACCATTATCTGTATGGACGGACTGGAAGTAATTGGCGCATATCTTTCTGAAGAACTTACCAAAGCCGGCATTTTTTCCCTGAATGCTCATCAGACGATCTACGTGATTACTCCTGAATCCAGCAATTCCGGACAGATTATCTTCCGTGATAATTTTCAGCCAATGATCAAGGGCAAAAATGTACTGATCCTCAATGGTTCGATTACCACAGGCTCTACTTTGTCCAAAGCAATCGAGAGCATTCTGTATTACGGAGGCACTATCAGAGGTATCGCAGCCATATTCAGCAGAGTAGACAGCGTGGCTTCTCTCCCTGTATATTCTATTTTTAACACCAAAGATATACCGGACTATCATTCCTATTCATCTACAAAATGTCCAATGTGTCAGAGGCAGCAAAAAATCGATGCCATTGTCAGCAGCTACGGATATTCAGCTCTGTAAATCTTCGAAGTATTTTATAAAGAAATTGTTACCAGAATTGATGACTTTGTCTGGGGACCGGTGATGCTGATCCTGTTGGTCGGAACCGGTATCTTCCTGACTGTGCGCACCAGATTTCTTACATGGCGTAACCTTGGCTATGCACTGAAAAGCACACTCAGCAAGGAAGCCCGCACCAAGAGCCGCGGACAGGGAGAAGTATCTCCTTTTTCCGCACTGGCAGCCACCATCGGTACCGGAAATATCGTCGGTGTTGCCACAGCCATGGTTTCCGGTGGTCCCGGAGCTCTGGTATGGAACTTCTCCGATATCGCCAACGCACTGATGGCTATCCCGAACCTGATCTGCATGCTCCTGTTAAGCGGCGAGATTGCCAAAGATGTAAAAGAATTCCAGCCGGAGATTAAAAAATAGTTACCCACATCATTCTTTTTATCATCCTGAAGTAAAATGCAGCCAGAACCTTGTTCCGTCAGGTTCTGGCTGCATTTTACAGAAATCTTGTACGCCGGGTACAAATAAACACTTACTTTATTGATGGCATACTTCCATATACTGTTTTACATCTGAAGCAATTGATATATATGGTGTTCCATATGGGATCCAGGTTGACTGAAAAGCATGATATACATCTGATTTTCCCGGCCATACTGTTCCTATCACATTATTATTTTCATCTAACTGATGAAACCAGGAACCATTTTTATGATCCAATACCTTATCATCCAGATATCTCATAAACTCTTCATAATCTTTTGCATATTTCTGCTTATGAGTTATATGCCATAAGACTGCTGATGTATTGATTGCCTCTGCCAATGTCCAATGCATTCTGTCATGAACAACAGGTTTTCCATCCCAGTCAGTCGTATACACAATTCCAGGATTTCCATCCACATTCCAGGAATCTTCAACTGCTCTGTTGTAGAGTTTCTCTGCAGCTTTTAAATATACTTCTGCAGAATCAGGGGTATCTTTATAAGAAGAATATGCCCACTGCACGATCAATCTGGCCCACTCAATTCCATGGCCCGGTGTTGCTCCATAAGGTTTAAAACGATCAGCAGGACATTCTTTATTGCAATCAAGATCAGCTTTCCATTCCTTTGTAAAATGTTCAGGTATTCTCCAGTCATTTGCGCTTGCCCATCCAATAACATGATCTATAATTCTTCCTGCACGTATTCTGTACTTTTCTTCTTTTATTGCATCTGCTACTGCCAGAAACGCTTCTACTGTATGCATATTTGCGTTAAGACCGCGATAATCATCAAGAACTGTAAATTCTGTATTCCAGGTATCATAAGTAAGTCCCTGTTTCTCATCCCAGAACCGTTTATCAAATAATTCCAATGCATCTTTAAGCAGAGTTTCTGCATCTTTTTCTCCTGCCAGTAAAGCAGAAGAAGCAGCCAGAAGAACAAATGCATGAGCATAACACTGTTTATCTGGCAGGAATTTATTATCCGGTGTAATTCCCGGATACCATCCTCCATTTTCACGATCTTTCAGTTCTTCCAGTAATCCATGTTCAGCACCATGGACCAGTGCCGGACTTTCTTTATCCCCAAGCATGATTCCCATACTATATACATGGACCATACGGCATGTGATCCATGTTTCTCTGTTTCTGTCTTTCCATGGTGTTCCATCATCCCCAAGGAAATAAGCACTTCCTCCCGGTGATAAAAATCCTTTTCCAAAATTTAAAAGATTTTTCTGCAATTCACCTAAGAACATTTTATTTTCTTCTGTATCTATCTGATATTTTTTACCCGAATTTTCCATCTTAATCTTACCTTTCACTTCCAAAAAATTTCAGTTTCTCTTATAGCACAAAAAAGCACCTCATACCGAGGTGCCTCATGTAGCAGGGCTACAAGGATTCGAACCTTGAACTGACGGAGTCAGAGTCCGTTGCCTTACCGTTTGGCGATAGCCCTTTATGTTTTGTTTTCGCTACTTCGTTCGCGACAATTGGTATTATATAATAGTCTTTCAAAAAATGCAACCCCTTTTTTGAAATTTTTTTAATTTTTTTTATTTTTCTTCAAAAACATGAAAATACCGCCTATTTCCCGGAGTTTTTTTATGTACTCTGGGAAAAATTATGCTATAATCAATAAAAACTTATTGCTGCTTCTGATATACTCTTTCTTAAATATAACAATTCTCGTAACTGGTGTGCCGACAGGTTGACGCAAGATTGTTTCAAGAATCAACTTGTCGGCACACTAGAAACTTGCTATAGAGATCAAAGCAGCAGGAAATCTTAATAATAATTTCTCCAGACTATATATTATGATACTGAGGTCAAAAGCTATTCAGCCCTGGCCTGATATCTGTAAATTGCGATAAACAGTTACACCCGAGATATTATTATGAACCCAAAAGGAGAGCTATATATGAGAGCTAATAATCTTACTCTGCTCACAGACCTTTATGAACTTACTATGATGCAGGGCTATTTTAAGAACCCAACAAACCAGACTGTTATCTTCGATATGTTTTACCGTACCAATCCATGCGGAGGTGCATTTGCCATCACTGCCGGACTGGAACAGATGATTGAATATATTGAGAATCTTAAATTCACAGATGAAGATATCGAATATCTCAGAAGTCTGAATACTTTTGAAGAGGACTTCCTTGAATATTTAAGCAACTTCCGTTTCACAGGTGATATCTATGCAATTCCTGAGGGAACAGTTGTCTTCCCAAGAGAACCGCTTGTCAAAGTTGTAGCACCTATCATGGAAGCTCAGCTTGTAGAGACAGCAATCCTGAATATCATCAATCACCAGAGCCTCATTGCTACCAAAGCAGCCCGTGTTTGCTATGCTGCAAAAGGTGATGCGATCATGGAATTTGGTCTGCGTCGTGCCCAGGGACCGGATGCAGGTATCTTTGGCGCACGTGCCGCAGTCATCGGTGGATGTGCCGGTACTTCCTGTGTTCTCACAGGCAAAATGTTCGACGTACCGGTCCTTGGAACTCACGCACACAGCTGGATCATGAGCTTCCCGGATGAATATACCGCATTCAAAACCTATGCCAAACTTTATCCCAATGCCTGCACCTTACTGGTAGATACCTATGATGTCCTGAAATCCGGTGTTCCAAATGCAATTCGTGTATTTGAGGAAATGCGCGAAGAAGGTATTCCGCTTACCAAATACGGTATCCGTATCGACAGTGGTGATCTTGCCTACCTTTCCAAAGAAGCATATAAGATGCTTGCTGCTGCCGGATTTGACGATGCAGTTATTTCCGCTTCCAGCGATCTGGACGAATATCTCATTGAGAGCCTGAAGGCTCAGGATGCCAAGATTAATTCCTGGGGTGTCGGAACACGGCTGATCACCGCCAACGATAATCCTGCATTCGGCGGTGTATACAAACTTGCTGCTGTCAAAGATGCAGACAGTACCGAATTTACACCTAAGATCAAGCTTTCCGAAAACACAGAGAAAGTAACCAACCCTGGAAATAAAACCGTATATCGTCTCTATAATAAGAAAACCGGAAAAATCAGGGCAGATCTTATCTGCCTTGCTGATGAAAAGCTTGATGCAGACCAGAACATGGTTCTCTTTGATCCAATCGATACCTGGAAAAAGACAAAAGTTCTCGGCGGAACCTATGAAGTACGCGAACTTCTCGTTCCTGTCATCAGAGAAGGTAAACGGGTCTATGAATCTCCATCTGTTATGGAACTTCGCGAATACTGCCAGAAAGAGCAGAATACTCTCTGGGATGAATCCAGACGTTTCGTAAATCCTCAGAAAGTATATGTAGACCTTTCTCAGAAACTCTGGGATCTGAAAAAAGATCTTCTGGAAGAAATGAGTGAGAAAGCTCTCGACTGAGCATAAACTCAGATTAAGAGTAACAAAACAGACAAGTCCCCGGCTCCAACCGCAAAAATCAACAGGCAGTTGAAGCCGGGGACTTACTTGATTCAGTTAAAACATATGCTGACATCACAAATTTCGCTTTTAGTCCCAACTCTCATATTCGGTCCAAAAAGCCCTACACCGGATGTAACGATATTATGCATATTTCCTTTTTTCAGATAACCACAGGGATTTTCCCAGAAGAATCTGATCACAATATTTCCCGGAAATACCTGTCCGTCATGGGTATGTCCGCAGAGATCTACGTCCACACCTGTATCCGCCAGTTCCTGAAGTTCTCTCGGCTCATGATCGATAACCAACACTGGCAGTGACACATCCATACCCTCTGTGATTTCCTGCGGAGTCTTTCGTTTATCAATCCCCCGTCCCGGACGCTCATAATCCGATCTTCCATACAGATAAAAAGAATCATCAATGAGCACATACTCATCTCTCAGAAGCGTAATCCCCGCTTTCTCCAGAAACTCATCCATCTCCGGGGTACTCTCTTTCTTTTCCTTACTGCCAAAGGTGAAGCCTGCCAGGATCTTTTCCTGAATATCATGATTTCCGTAACATGCATACACACCATACTTCGACCGAATTCCTCTCAATATCTCTGCCAGTTTTTCCGGATCATCCAGTGCCTCATATTCATTGTCAAAAATATCTCCTGCCACTACCACCAAATCCGGATTCTGCTCATTGATCTTCTCTGTCATCTGCTCCATCTGCTTGCATCCAATATTATATCCCAGATGAAGATCTGCGATCAGAACCACATTTAATTCCTTCATATTTCCTGCCTTTTTATCAACAGAAATATTGTACTTCGTTGTATGTATATTTCCGGCACTGAGCACTCCGTAAATACTGACTGTTGAAATGATCACCGCACAGACAGCTCCCACAACAGCAGTTCCCATATTACTGAAAAGCAATTCTCTCCCCGGAAAGGCAAAATTTCTAAGAGGATATTTCAGTAACAGTCTCAATCCATCCGCGATTCCCAGAGTCATAAGTGTATACATCAAAACACCGAGCCAGTAATTACTCAGAAGCTTCATAAATCTCCTGAATCCTGATGCAGGTGCCATAAATGCGATCAGTATACTAAACACTACAAATAAATATACAAGTCCAATCCCCCTGCACACCCACACATTCCGAAAAACCGTATGCAGTACCTGAAACCAGTGCAGGCTGCGAAGCAGGATATACACGCATACCAACAGATAAAACGGTGCCAGATATATTGCAGCCATATAATATGTCTCCTTTCCAACTCTCATTGCCATAACAATTTTATTACTATAACAATTCCAGAAAATCATAACTGCTTCTTATTATACAAAAAAGAATCCTCAGCCGCCACTATAAGCTGCTGAAGATTCTATTAATTTTACTGTTCCATCTGTCTTCCCAGAAATCCGCTTGCTGTTCTGATGAGCATCTTCTCTGATTCACCCATCACATCTCTTTCATTCTTTCCCAGTAAAAGAACCGAACCTACTGTATCTCCTGCACTGATAATAGGCTGCATGATCTGGGAATACAAAGGTTCTCTCTGTTCCTGAGTCACAGGTATCCTGCCTCTGTCATTTCCGTTGGCAAACACAGAGCTTCTCTCCGTAATTGCATCTTCCAGAGCTTTGCTGATAGGTTTTCCCATATATTCCCTGCTTCCCTGTCCCGCAGCAGCCACTACCTGATCGTGATCTGTGATACACGCTACCATCCCGCTTGACTGCGCCAGCGCCTCTGCATATTCCTTTGCAAAAACATTCAGTTCTCCGATAGGGGAATACTTTTTCAGAATAATCTCCCCCTCCCGGTCAGTAAAAATCTCCAGTGGTGTCCCCTCTTTTATCCGCAGCGTTTTTCTGATCTCCTTAGGAATGACCACACGCCCCAGATCATCTATGCGCCGAACAATTCCTGTCGCTTTCATGCACTTTTCTTCCTCCTGTTTTTCCTTTTATCGAAGTTTACTGTCTTTGTACCCTTCAGTTTCCATATCATGTGTTGTATGGTTATTATGTGGAAAAACAGGGAGAATATACATTTCTGTATTTACAAAAAATGCCATTTAACTGCAATCAAGCGGTTATTTCCCGGAAAGTAATTCCATCAGTTCCTCTTTTGTGAAGCTGCCTCCGTTAAGCCCTTCGCCCTCCAGGATCTGATCTGCCAGTTCACGTTTCTTTTCCTGCAGTTTCAAAATATTTTCTTCAATCGTATCCTTCACGATCAGCTTGTATACATTCACTACATTCTTCTGACCAATTCTGTGTGCTCTGTCCGTTGCCTGATTCTGCACTGCCAGATTCCACCATGGGTCAAAATGGATTACAATATCTGCTGCCGTCAGATTCAGACCGGTTCCTCCTGCCTTCAGAGAAATACAGAATACCTGTGTGTTATCTGTGTTAAAGTTCTCTACCATCTGTGCACGCTTCTCCTTACTTGTAGAACCAGTCAGCATATAGTAACTGATCTTCTCCTCTTCAAGGCGCTTCGCAAGATGGTCAAGCATTGTCGTAAACTGCGAAAACAACAGAATCTTATGTCCGCTCTCCACTGCATTACTGATCATATTCAGGCACATATCCACTTTTGCAGAATCAGCTTTATAATCTGCAAAAATAAGAGACGGATCACAACAGATCTGGCGCAATTTTGTCAGCTCTGCCAGAATTGTAATCTTTGAGGTCTTAAATTCTTCTTCGGACTGCTTATCCAGCATCAGCATCATCCGTTTCACATGTGCATCATAAAGCTTCTGCTGCTCTCCTGTTAGCTGTACAAACATATTCTCTTCCAGCTTATCCGGCAGATCTGTAAGCACTTCCTTCTTCAATCTTCGGAGTACAAACGGCCGGATCATTTTCTGCAGACGTTTCATTGCATCTTCATCTGAATTCTGAACTGCCGGAATTTCAACTTCTTCCCTGAACTTCTTATAACTGTAAAGGAAACCGGGCATCAGATAATCAAATATACTCCACAATTCACTCAGGCGGTTTTCCACCGGAGTTCCTGTAAGAGCCAGCCTGAAGTCTGCCTGAACCTCTTTTACTGCTTTCGCAGCCTGAGTGTTTGCATTCTTGATATACTGAGCTTCATCAATAATCTCACATCTGAACTTATATCCTTCATATTCGCTGATATCCCTTTTCAGCAAATCATAGGAAGTCAGAAGAATATCCTCAGAATCTGCTTCTGCCAGGATCTGTCTTCTCTCTGCTGCAGTCCCTGTCACCATCTTTGCTGTAAGCTCCGGTGCAAAACGTTGAATTTCACTGCTCCAGTTATATACCAATGATGCAGGAGCTATAATTAATGTATTTCTTTGCAGCTTTCCAGTTTGTCCATCTGCCTTCTTTCCATCAGCTTTCTGCGCCTCTGCTGCCTTGCACGCCTGTTCCACTGTCTCAATTTCACTCTGCATATTTAACATTGCAGTTTCTTTTACTGCTATATTTTCAACAACAGTATTCCTTCTTTCCAGAAATTCTGACAGTAGAAATGCAATCACCTGCAACGTTTTTCCAAGTCCCATATCATCTGCAAGTATTCCGCCGAATCCATTATAATTCAATGTCTTAATCCACAGAAATCCCCGTTTCTGATACTCCCGCAGAACTTTATCCAGGCTCTCCGGCACCTCAAAATCATTATCCTCAATGGTCTTCATATTTCTTACCAGCGACTTAAAAGATTTATCCTTTACTGCCGAAACAACCGGATTCTCTTTCAACTGTGCATCCAAATACAACGCACGGTACTTCTGTACTTCAATCTTATCCTGCTTCATCTGCTTATCCGTCAGCTGAAGCCCTGCCCTGAGTTCTTCCACTGTATCCAGACCCGAGTCTGCTGCATTTACAAAAGCTCCGTTTTTCAGACGATAGAACTTTTTCTTCTTATTATATCTGGAAAGAATGTCAATCAGTTCTTCCTTTGAAATATCTCCTGCTGTCATACTCAGCTCCAGCAGATTTCCACTCAGGGAAACACCTACTGTAACCTTTGGCGAATTCCGGACTTCAATCCGTCTCAGCGCATCAGAAATAAATACTTCTCCCACTGCCTGCAGTGCCTGAATTCCTTCTGTCAGAAATTCATATTCCATCTCTTCATCATCCGCAATTACCGCACACTGTTCAAATGGATTAAAAGCATTCGAATATTTATGAATCACATTTCTGACAACTGTTTCTCTATTCATATCCCTTGCTGCAATATCGTCCGTTGTATATAAAGAAAATTCCCTGTCTCCATACTTAACAGTCGCCTTACATGTAACCATATTTTCCTGCGGTGCATCCAGATAAAATCGAAACTCCGGTTTAACCATTCCATAATTTTCCGGATGAAATTCAACCATTCTGCATTTAAAAAACTTCTGGATCACCGGTAAAAGTTCCTGACAGAATGCCGGTACATCTTTATTTTCTATAAACGCTTTCTCACCGGGGATCAAAGACAAACTGTCCAGAAAATCCTTAACAGGTAAAAGCTCTTCTACATTCTCAATATAAATCTTTTTATCATAAAAGCAAATTTTATACTGTTCCGTATTTGCCGCACACGTAAATTTGCTTACCTTCAGTTCAATTCCCTGCTTTGCACCTGTTATGGTCATTTTTCTCGGAAGATGTTCTCTGGTTATTTCCCAGGTTGTGTTTCTGGTTCCTATGGATTCTCCCTGCAATGTCTTTCCTTCCATCAAAAGCAAAAATTCTGCCAGTTCATTTCCTGACAGCTCCAGATGCCTTACCTTTTCCAGAGTTCCCATATAGTATCCATAATAGGAAGAGGATCTGTGAAATTGCCTGTTGTTGTCTGCCCATTTACAGATAAATTTCGCAAGCGGTCTGGATTCCTCGGCAAAGGATTCTATTGTATGGACAAACTGAAGATTTTTCCCATATTTATAATCATCCTGATTTGCTATATGAACATCAAAGGAAAATGCATCCTTCAGTACGTACATTTTATTAATTCCTATTTTAAATTCTACTGTAAATGTTCTTCCGTCAAAATTAAAATATGGTTCCAGCCTTACTTTTCCATAAGTGCTTCCCTGAATCAGTGGAAGAGACTTCGCAACTGCCTGCTTCTGCAATAATGAAGCCAATTCCGGCGTGGTATGCATCTGCACTCCTTTTCTGATCGTATGGGTCAGACCACCTTTTACAATTTTTTCTACAGATTGTCCGTAATCATAACTATCCATATCATTTTCATAATCATTATATTGCAGAAGAACCGCTACACAATGTTTACAAAGTCCACCATATTCTGCATATGCCCGACATTCACAATAGCAGGTATCAACTTCATCATTCTCTGTATCGATTGATACATCTACTTCATAGATATTTCTTCCACTGCCTTTTACAGATGCAACAATTTCATCAGACGCACCCATATTTTTTACATCCATATCCAAAACTTTTCCTGTTGCATAAAGTTCTGCACCTTTACTGTATGATGAAGAATTTGCCATATATCTGATCTGAGTTTTTGAAATCATATTTCTATACCTTTCCTGATACAATTAAAAACTTTTTGTATCATTTTCCCGGTTAAACCTGAGTAAAAAAGAATCCCTTCACCAGGCAGTCTCAATCTCTGCTTAAAGTGAAGGGATTTCCTCATCCATCGTTATTTATTTTACACGATAACCTTCGCAACTACAAGACCATAAACTTTAAGTTTATCACTGCCATTGCCATAAATCCAGCTGATCTCGCCTTCCGGTACGGGAATGCTTACAGCTTCTGTTCCGAAATTCTGATAAATATAATATTTCTCATTTTCATTCTCTCTCACTGTGATCTCCAGTGCATCCGGGATTTCTTCTTTGATTCCGCAGGAAACGCCGCTGTCTTTGAGCACTTTTTCAAGGAAGTCTCCATAGAATTCTTTATCAGCATCTGCTGCCACATACCATGCCTTACCTTTGCCATATTCATTCACTGTCAGGCAGGAATAGCCTTCATAGAAATCACTTCCGTAGGTCATTAAAGTACGTGCTCCGCGAAGCTCCACAAGGTCGCACAGATATTTACATGTATAAGTCTTATCCAGTCCAAGTTCATTGCCAGCCACAGGAACAAAAGAATTTTCTTCCCAGTCATAAAGGCCGTCAATTTCTGTGCTTCTGATTCCCAGTACATCCATCAGTCCATGTGGTGTTCCTTCCAGATAACACCTGTCTGTATCATCTGCAATTCCGGACCAGTAACTTGTGATCAATGTACCGCCGTTTTCCACGAACGCACGAACCTTTTTGGCAAAACCTTCCTTGAACATATAAACCATTGGAAGAGCCAGTACTTTATATTTATCCAGTTCACAGGTCATATCGATCACATCCACATTCACGCCTTGCTTACGGAAACCTCTGTAGAATTTCAGCATTGCTTCCAGATAATGAAGCCCTTTATTTCTGGGTCCCTGGCTGTCCTCCATTGCCCACTGGCTGTCCCAGTCATAAAGCATGGCAACCGAGCTGTTCACAGTTGTTCCTGCCAGTTCTTTTAACTCTTTCAGAACTTCTCCAACCCTGGAAACTTCTTTAAACACTCTTGTATCATTTCCACCGTAATGATCGATCACTGCTCCGTGGAACTTCTCAGAAGCACCTCTGCTCTGGCGAATCTGGAAATAGAGAGCACCTTCTCCGCCATGTGCAATTGCCTGCATGGACTGTGCAAAAAGCATTCCCGGTTTCTTTAATTTGCTCACACTCTGCCAGTTTGTAGAAGTCGGGCAGGATTCCATCTGGAAGAACGGCTTTCCTTTCAGAGAACGCATCAGATCATGGCACATACCATTGTCATAAGCTGTATCGATCACTGCTTCTTTATGCCATGTCGGATAAGTATCCCAGGAAACCACATCAATCTCTTTTGCAATCTTAAAATAATCTAAACCGCCAAAATAATGCATCAGATTAGCAGTAGTCGGAAGTGTGCTTCCTCCCTCTCTCAATGCTGCAATCTCATGATGAATGAAATTCGCTGTCTGATGAGTAACAAATCGTTTCCAGTCCAGATTCAGTGCATGAAGCTGTGTCTCACCAATCTTAGACGGACTCTCGATCTGGTCAAAGCTGTTATAAGTATGACTCCAGAAAGTGGTGCACCACTTATCATTCAGATTTTCAATAGTCTGATATTTCTCTTTCAGCCAGTTACGAAATGCTTCCTGGCACAGCGGACAATGACATTCTCCGCCATACTCATTGGAAATATGCCACAGGATCACACCCGGATGTGTGGCAACCTCCTGTGCCAGCTTTTTGTTAATAATATGTACCTTCTCTCTGTAAACAGGAGAAGTATAACAATGATTATGTCTGAATCCAAATAAGGCTCTGTGGCGTGTTTCATCTACACGAAGTACCTCCGGATACTTGTCTGCCATCCATTTGGGTCTTGCACCTGACGGTGTAGCCAGAATTGTAGAAATTCCTCTTTTATAAAGCTTATCAATGATTTCCTGCAGCCATTCAAAATGAAATACACCTTCTTCCGGTTCCAGTGTAGACCAGGAAAAAATCCCAAGGCTTACTACATTACAGCCAGACTCCTCCAGCATATCAATATCTTTTGCCAGAATATCCGGCCTCTTTAACCACTGTTCCGGGTTGTAATCACCGCCATGGAGCAGTTTATCTGTTCTAAAGTCCATACTTGTTCTGCCACTCCAAATGTGTTTAAATATACCCAAACACATCGAGAAATTGAAGTCCTTACGAATACTTCTTACTGCTTCATTGTGTATGTTTTGACGATTGCAGGCAATACGCTACTCACAGGTTTTTGTACACTCCACAGTCGTTAATTCCCGAAATAGCCTTCGGTACATACTTACATTTGCTTTTAATCATGCAATCCTGTAAGTTTTAGCATCTTTTAAATTAAGTGCCGCATTGAGATCCCTGTCTGCAACATAGCCACATTCACATCTGTAAATTCTATCTGAAAGCTTTAAGTTTTTCCTGACAGAACCACAATGGTGACAGGTCTTTGAAGACGGATAAAATCTATCTGCTACCCTTAATTCAATGCCGTTTTCATCACACTTGGCTTTAAGCCTTGTTCTAAATTCATAAAACTTCTGAGATGCAACAGCTTTTGAAAGACACCTGTTTTTCATCATTCCTTTTACATTTAAATCTTCAATCGTTATGTAAGACGGTTTGGTTTTCACTATCTCAGCGATTGTCTTGTTAATGTAATCCGTACGGATATTATCCATTTTATGATGAAGTTTTTGTACCTTAAGCCTTTGTTTCTGTATATTTGCTCTTTGAGTGGACTCTCCTTTCTTTAAATTTTCATACTTTCGGGAAAGACTTCTCTGTTCCCGGATCAGTTGTTTTTCAAGTTTCTTTAATC
>NZ_JAJDMI010000069.1:0-10936 GCF_020593505.1 Blautia sp. DFI.3.45 | reverse complement strand
GCGTATTGCCTGCAATCGTCAAAACATACACAATGAAGCAGTAAGAAGTATTCGTGAGGACTTCAATTTCTCGATGTGTTTGAGTATGTTTAAACACATTTGGAGTGGCAGGCTTTCATGTCAGATCATTTACCACGTACAAACCGGTGGCTGATCGCACTTTCTGTTATTCTGTGTCTGATACTTGGAGGAATTTTCACCCGTTCTTCCGCTGTGACTTCACAGGCAGATGCCATCAGCGATGCCGGAGCTTTCGTGTCAGAAGATCAGGATTCTGCGGAGTTTACTTCTGAGGAAACATTGACTGATAGCAATGATAATTTTACGGATTCTTCTTCCGGGAAACTGTTTGGACGCACTTCTTCAGATTCATCTGAAGCTTCTCCGGGCGGTCCTGCATTAAGCACTGATATCTCGCCTGAGGCATCAGAGGGCAGCTGGGCTTCCAGTGGAAGTAACTGGATGTTTCTGGTAGATGATAAGCCATACACAGGATGGTTCACAGATACAGATGGGAAACAGTACTATATGGATGAGACCGGTATTATGCAGACAGGCTGGACAGATATCGGAAAGAAGCGGTATTATTTTGATATGGATGGCATTCTGCAGACAGGGACTGTGATAATAGATAAGAAAACTTATGAACTGGATACAGATGGTTCTCTGAAAGGTTATACGCCAAAGAAAAAATCCTCGAAGAAGAAATCTTCAGATAAGTCAGCTACCTCTGACAAGTCCGGTACATCTACGGCAAAGAAGTCGGTTGCCCTTACTTTTGATGATGGTCCCAGCTCTTTTACAGACCGTCTTCTGGACTGTCTGGAAGAAAATAATGCAAAGGCAACTTTCTTTATGGTGGGTACTGAGATTGCCAGTTTTCCGGACGAAGTAAAACGCATGAAGAAACTGGGCTGTGAACTTGGAAACCACACTTATGACCATAAGGATCTGGCGACTCTTTCTTCGGATGAGATCAGTTCAGAAATTGCAAGAGTGGATGAACAGCTTGTAAATCTTACAGGTGAGGGAGCTTCGGTGGTCCGCCCGCCATATGGATCTGTTAATGATACGGTAAAATCAACTGTGGGAACCCCGATGATTCTGTGGTCCATTGACACTCTGGACTGGAAAACGCAGGATGTGGAATCTACGGTTGAGGAAGTCATGAATAATGTAAAAGATGGTTCCATTATTCTGATGCACGATATCTTCAGCACCTCTGTAGATGCAGCCGAGATCCTGATCCCGCAGCTTATCGAAGAAGGCTATCAGCTTGTAACAGTGCACGAACTGGCTTCCCTTCATCAGACAGAATTATCGGCAGGAGTTACATACGGTGAATTTAATCGAATCAAGTAAGTCCCCTGCGGAAGTTGCGAAAAGTAATAAGAACAGCAAAATCTCCAGCAGAAGCTGACAAAAACAATGTCAGAAAAACGGAACGTAAAAATACAGGCAGTTACCACAAGGATAACCGCCTGTATTTTTTACGTTCCATATTCAATTTTATTCAAGTAAATCTCCTCTGATGTATCCGGTCTGACCGTCGTAGTCGATCTGAACCCATTCACCATCAGTACCTGTCTTCTGAACCTGATCACCTGCTGAGATCACGCCAAGGATATCAGCATCTGTGCTGGCTTCTGCGCGTACATTACATTCCTCCGAAGCAGTAAGCATCGTGCCATCTTCTGCCTCTGTTGACACACCTGCTTCCTCCCCAAGACCATTCAGGAATTCTTCAAGAGACGGATCAGATTGCTGTGCCTGATCCAGTTCATTCTGCACCTTCTTTATAAGAGCTGAAACATCACTGTCTGATAACTGTTTTTCCATATATGCGGAAATCTCAGAATCCTGTAAAGCTCCGTTATTGATCACCCAGTTTCCTTCGCTGTTCTTATATACATAGAACTGAGTCAGTGCAGGGGCCTTGGTCTCAACGCCCTGACAGATATACGAGAAACAGGCGTAAACCACGTAAGAATCATCTGTCATACCTTTCTTCGTGTACACATCGCCTACTTCATACCCTTCGATATAATCTTTCAAATTTGTGACTTTTGACTCATCAGACGGTGTAAAATCATCTTCCAGAGTCTTCAGCGTTGCAATATCTTTTTCCCCCAGAGCCTGATAATAGCTCGTGATCAATGCAGTAACATCTGCATCTGCTGTTTCCATGGGATTGGCGTCTTCTTTCTTCTCGTCAGACTCCCCTTCACTTATCGGAGAAGAAGGAACATTTCCCTGGTCTTCGGATGTGGTTTTCTGTTCATCTCCGGAATTCCCCTTATTACTTCCGGAACAGGCTCGAATGCCGCAAAACAGGACAACCACAATTATCAGAATAGCTCCACCCAGCATAAAATACCGGAGATTATCTGATAACCATTCTCTAAAATCATCCAAGTTCTTGTCCTCCTTATGAGTTATCGTTTGCTCCGTTCACTGCCGCCATACGATTTCTGACAGTTCCCGATTCTGATAACTCCTGTGATACAACGCACCGGAACTGTACATACGTCCCAGGCAGCACGCCTGAAGGGAATCGAACCCCCGCACATGGTACCGGAAACCACTGCTCTATCCACTGAGCTACAGGCGCGTATCTTGAAAATCTGATTTTCAAAGGATTTATATAATTTATTTAATACAAGGTCTATATTATCATAATTACCGAAAAAAGTAAAGTTTTTTATTTTATTACAAAAGATGCATTATTTTGGCTTGTATGTCTCGGGATAGTGGTGTATGAGCAGTAACATTTCCAGAAAAATTCCATCAAAATTTCACCGTTGATAAGATGTACAAAAAATTATATAATAGAACAATGGACGAAAAAATCAGAATAAACAAATATTTAAGCGAGGCAGGCATATGCTCCAGACGGGAAGCCGACCGGATGATCGAAGAGGGAAGGATTACGGTAAACGGAAAAAAAGCAGAAAGCGGTCAGAAAGTCAGCCTGGAAGATGAGGTCTGTGCAGACAATATACCTGTCTATAAAAATGAAAAAAAAGTACTGCTTCTTTTTAACAAACCCAGAGGGATCGTGTGCAGCACAAAGCAGCAGTTTGATGAGACGACGGTAACAGATTATCTGGATTATCCTCTGCGTGTTTATCCTGTGGGCAGACTGGATAAAGAATCACAGGGCCTTCTCCTTCTGACAAATGAAGGAGATCTGGTCAATAAGATCATGCGCGCCGGAAACTATCATGAGAAAGAATATTTTGTGACAGTGAATAAGCCGGTGGACAGGGAATTTGTCCGAAGGATGAGCAAGGGAGTCCCTGTTCTTGATACAGTGACCAGACCATGCAGAGTGGTGCAGACAGGAGAATGCAGCTTTCGGATCATTCTGACACAGGGACTGAACCGGCAGATCCGCAGAATGTGCCGGTATCTGGGATATGAGGTACAGAAGCTGAAAAGGATCAGGATCATGAATCTGACTCTGGACGGGATCAGAGAAGGCGAATACAGAGAGATCACAGCACAGGAATGGGAAGAACTGAACCATTTACTGGAATCTTCCACAAGTGAAACAGTGATCAGAACAGGAGAACAGAATGGAAACAGCAGCGATCATGCGAATGAAAGAGCTGGTGCAAAAGCTGGACAGGGCAGCAAAGGCGTATTACCAGCAGGATACAGAGATCATAAGCAACAGAGAGTACGATCAGATGTACGACGAGCTTCAGGCTCTGGAGAAAGAGACAGGCACTGTTCTGGCAAACAGCCCAACCATAAGCGTAGGGTACGAGGCAGTTGACCAGCTTCCAAAAGAAGAACACGAATCCCCCATGCTGTCTCTGGACAAGACTAAGGACAGAGAAGTTCTGAGGGAATTTATCGGGGAACACAAAACGCTTCTGTCATGGAAGCTGGACGGACTGACGATCGTTCTTACCTACGAGAATGGAGAACTTGCCAAAGCAGTTACACGTGGAAACGGTGTGACAGGAGAGGTTGTCACCAATAATGCCAGAGTATTTAAGAACGTTCCTCTTAAAATCCCGTATCAGGGAAGACTGGTGTTGCGTGGGGAAGCGATCATTACCTATTCGGACTTTGAACGGATCAATGAATCCATAGAAGACGTTGATGCGAAATACAAGAATCCGAGAAACTTATGCAGCGGTTCTGTCCGCCAGTTAAACAATGAGATCACAGCCCGCAGGAATGTGCGTTTCTACGCATTTACGCTGGTAAGCGCCGACGGGGTTGATTTCCATAATTCAAGAGCCCGGCAGTTTGAATGGCTGAAAGAACAGGGATTTGATGTAGTGGAATACAGGACAGTCACAGCTTCAATGCTGGATGAAGCCATGGAATATTTTTCAACTGCGATCACTGAGAATGATTTTCCGTCAGACGGACTGGTTGCTCTTTATGATGATATTGCATACGGAGATTCCCTTGGAAGAACAGCGAAATTTCCCAGAAATGCTTTTGCATTCAAATGGGCAGATGAGATCAGAGAAACCCATCTTCTGGAGATCGAATGGAGCCCGTCAAGAACAGGGCTGATCAATCCGGTGGCTGTTTTTGAACCGGTTGAGCTGGAGGGAACCACTGTGAGCCGCGCCAGCGTACACAATGTGAGCATTCTAAAAGAATTGCAGCTTGGTATCGGGGATACGATCACTGTATATAAAGCAAATATGATCATTCCGCAGATTGCAGAAAACCTCACACGCAGCAGTAAACTGGAAATTCCGGATACTTGCCCTGCATGTGGCCATGGAACACAGATACAGAAGGTAAATGATGTGGAGGCACTTTACTGTACAAATCCTGACTGTGCCGCAAAGAAGATCAAATCCTTTGCACTTTTTGCAAGCAGGGATGCCATGAACATTGACGGACTGTCAGAAGCAACACTGGAGAAATTCATTGCAAGAGGCTTTATTCATGATTTCGGAGATATTTTTGAGATTGGAAAGCATCGTGATGAGATCGTGGAGATGGACGGATTCGGGGAGAAATCCTTTGAGAACCTGATGACCAGCCTTGATAAAGCTAAGGAGACTACTCTTGCGAAGGTGATCTACAGCCTTGGAATCGCCAATATCGGTCTTGCCAATGCAAAAGTGATCTGCAGGCATTTTGATGATGATCTGGAGAAGATCCGTCATGCAGATAAAGAGGAGATCAGCTCTATTGATACCATCGGACCGGTAATTGCCGGAAGTCTGACTGATTATTTTTCAAACGAGGATAATAACAGAAAACTGGATCATCTGATGAGCCATCTGACTGTTAAGAAAGAAGAAAAGACAGGTGAGCAGATTTTCCGGAACATGAATTTCGTTATCACAGGAAGTGTGGAGCACTTTGCAAACAGAGCACAGGCAAAGGAATTTATTGAGTCTCTGGGAGGCAAGGTGACCGGATCAGTAACATCGAAGACGAACTACCTGATCAATAATGACACAACTTCCAATTCTTCAAAGAATAAAAAAGCCAAAGAACTGGGAATTCCAATCCTTTCGGAAGAAGATTTCCTGAAGATGGCACAACAATAAAATAATAAGAACAGGAGATAAGATAATGCCAATTAAAATACAGAGCGATCTGCCCGTAAAAGAGATTCTGGAAAAAGAAAATATTTTCGTGATGGATGAGTCACGTGCATCCCATCAGGATATCCGCCCCATTCAGATCCTCATTCTGAACCTGATGCCTCTGAAAGAGGAGACAGAGCTTCAGCTTCTGCGTTCCCTTTCCAACACACCGCTGCAGGTAGATGTCACCTTTATGGCAGTACAGAGCCATGAAGCGAAGAATACATCTGTGAGTCATCTGAATAAATTTTATCAGACATTTCCGGAACTGAAAAATAACAAATACGATGGAATGATCATCACAGGTGCTCCTGTAGAGCAGATGGAATTCGAAGAGGTAGACTACTGGAAGGAACTGGTAGAGATCATGGACTGGACAAACACCCATGTTACCTCCACCATTTATCTGTGCTGGGCTGCACAGGCAGGACTCTACCACCACTATGGACTGAAAAAACGCAAACTTGATAAGAAGATGTTCGGTCTTTTCTGGCATAAAGTGATGAACCGTAAGATTCCGCTGGTACGCGGATTCGACGATATGTTCCTTGCACCTCATTCCAGACATACGGAAGTTCCCATCGAGGATATCCATAACTGTAAAGAGCTGACAGTGCTTGCTGAATCCGATGAAGCAGGGCTTTTCCTTGCAATGGCAGACGGCGGCCGCAAGATCTTTGTAATGGGACATCCGGAATATGATCGTGTGACTCTTGACGGTGAGTACAAACGTGATGTCAGCAAAAACCTGCCCATCGAAATCCCGGAGAATTATTACAAAAACAACAACCCGGAAAACAGACCGCTCCTTATGTGGAGAGCACATGCGAACAACCTGTATACAAACTGGCTGAATTACTATGTCTACCAGTCAACTCCGTTCGACTTGTATGGAACACCGGATTTCAGCGAGATCTAAAGGGTTTGCGGAATTTACAATTTTACGTATCTTACCGTATTTTTACATGATTTCACGCAAAAATGGAGTAAAAATGAGGTCAAACATGTGAGAAAATGGTGTCAAAACTGAGCAGTACAATGCAGATACAGTAGTGACACTGAAAGATTTTCCGAAAATCTCCATGACATTTGCAGAGATGTTTGAGAATGTAGAATAATCAGTTGAGATAAGAAAGGACACAACAATCATATGAACATAGGAAACAATATAGGAAATATCATGAAGATCACAGGCGCATGGAACACCTTTAAGAGCAATCATCCCAAGTTCCCGGCATTCTGTCAGGCAGTTTCACGCAAAGGACTTAAAGAAGGAAGCATTATTGAAATTGCGATCACCACTCCTGAGGGAGAGAAGATTGAGACGAACCTGAAAGTAAAGGACAGTGACCTGGAATTACTGAAACAGTTGTCTGAACTGAAAATGTGAAAAAGTTTACAAAAATTTTATTTGAATAACAGGTATAAATCTGCTATAGTATTCTATGTTGGTTAAGTTGATTATTATTCGTTCCCATATATAAGAATGATAGGTTCTCAAAAGAAAGAAGAGGAAGAAAATTGCGTAAAAAATCACATATTTTATTAGCAAGATACCTTGCGGATCAGATGCAGACCACAGCAAGCCTGCAGTCTCACAGAAAGGCTTTCTGTCTGGGCAGCATTCTGCCGGATATCAAACCGTCCTTTATCACCAGAAGACACGAGTTCTACGGAACATTTGAAGATGTCAAGAACCGGATGAAAGAACTGGCAGATATCAGACCGGATGAGAGTAACCAGAGAGTTTACTGGCGGCGGTTCGGCGAAGTGATCCACTATATGGCGGATTATTTTACCTTTCCTCATAACAAAACATATACAGGAAGCTTCAGCCAGCATAATCATTATGAGAAAGTACTTAAGAACAGACTGAAAGAATGTATACAGCAGGGAGAAGCATATGCATATCTGGAACCGGCCATCCGCTTCGCAGATTTCTCTACCCTGATCGATTATATCGAAGCTACTCATGAGAAATACCTCAACAAGCTCCGCAGCGTGGAAGAGGATATACGCTTTATCCTGAATATGTGTTTTCAGGTAGTGCAGGGACTGATACAGATCTGCATTGGTAATAAGAACTTTGCAGGAGCCATTCAGGCAGCCTGACAGAGATACGCTAAGAATACAGGAAGGCTGTGTGGAAATCATATCCGCACAGCCTTCCTGCATTCTGAAACATATCTTCCTCACTGCTTGTTGCTTTTCGCAACTTCTGCAGGGGGACTTACTTGATTCGGTTAAAATGTGACAAAAAAATGAATTTTGGTCAAATCTGGAATTTACCTGCCCTGAGCTGTTGATTTCAAAAAATGATTATGCTAGAATAAAACAGGTTAATATTTCGGGATAATTCACTTATGAAATAACATAATAATGTGAAAAGTAATTTAGACAGTATGCCCTTATAAACAGGGGGTAAGGACATGCTCACAGTAAGAAGGGAGCAATTTAGATATATGAAAAACAAGTATCTTACCAGATTCTTATGTCTGACATTGATGTCAGGAATGGTATTATCCGGTCCTGCGTCCGTACTTGCAGCAGAGGATACTGCTGCGTATACAGCAGACGGTTCTGATTTCAGCGATTCCGGTGATTTTGATTCAGGATCAGAGGATCCGGCGCCGGCAGATCCGACTCCTGCAGAGCCAACACCTGCGCCGGTAGACCCGACTCCTGCACCGGTAGATCCGACACCAACAGATCCGACACCAACACCTGCAGAGCCAACACCTGCACCGGCAGATCCGACTCCGACACCAACAGATCCGACTCCGACACCTGCGAATCCTACACCAACACCGTCTTCACAGATTACGAAGGCAGCCCAGGATGTGATCGACAGAATCAAAGAGTTGAACGCACAGACCATCACGCTGGAGAAGAAAGCCACTGTTCAGAGCATCCGCACTGCATATAATGCCTTGTCTGATACAGAGAAGGCACAGGTTTCTAATTATAATCTGCTGGTTCAGGCAGAAGCGACTATTGCTCAGCTGGAAGCGCAGAAGAACAATGCGAATACGAATAATCCATTTACGAGTAATACCAGTGCTGCACAGACCGGAACTCCGGTATATTATGCGTCCAATATCCACGCAGGTAAGGATTTCTATCTGGACAGCCTGAAGAATAACTACAATCTGACCTTCTCAGATGATTTCGCTTCTGTTATGGATGAGATCGAGAAGGAATATAAAGAGAAGAACAAAGTGGCAGATGCCAGCGATGTAAACGGCAGCAAGACCACCACATCTGCAGACAGTCTTCTGGTAAAAAACTGGCAGGATATCCTTGCAGTCTATGTATATCAGCAGAGCCAGGATGGAAAAACAGAATTTACCCTGGATTCTTCCTGCAAGAAAGACCTTGCGAAAATCTTTGCAGAGATGAACCCGATCGTAAGGGACAAGCAGGATATCACTCACGTTACATACGCTAATCGTAAAATCAACTACTATATTAAGAAAAATAAAATCGCAAAAAAGGATCGTACGATCCTTAAGAAATATGTGGAGACAGACTGCAAACTCCTCTGCGCGGTAGTAACAGCTGCCAACGGTTTTGTCCGCGAGAGCGTAGGAGATGATGTTTCCGAGGAAAGAGTAAATGTTATCTCCGCAGCCTATTCACTGGTTGGTAAAGTCGGTTACTTCTGGGGCGGCAAATCCACAGTGATCGGTGAAGATCCAGGTTGGGGAACCAGCGAGAAGGTATCAGCCGAGGGAAGCAAGAGCACCGGAACCATCCGCGCATACGGACTGGACTGCAGTGGTTTTGTCACCTGGGCAGTGATCAACGGATATCAGGATAAAGCAATGCAGGAAGCTGTAGGCGACGGAACTTCCGATCAATGGGAGAAAGCAAACGTGGTAACTGAGGCAGATGCACAGCCCGGAGATCTGGTGTTCCAGAAAGGACCGGAAGCAGGAAGCGATAATCATGTAGGCATTCTCTGCGGTAAAACAGACGCAGGTGACTGGATCGCAGTACACTGCTCCTCCGGTAAGAATGGAGTAACAGTAGGCGAAGCATACAGTGCAAGCTTCCGTTACATCCGCCAGCCATCCTTCTACCCGACACAGGAACAGGTTCAGGAAATGCAGAGCAGCAGTACGGTAAGCACAACAACAGGTGATGCAGCAGCTTCCACAGGAACAGATATCTTTTCTGCAAATGTGACAGTAAGCAATACTCTGCAGGATGCGATGAAGTCAAATACTTCCGACTCAACAGGATTCACAACATTGGAATCCACTGAGAAGACTTCCATCCTTCCGGATAAGATTGATCTGTCAAAAGAGAAAGTCGCTGTATTTAAGGCAAAATAAAATGTATAAAAGAAGAGAAAGTCATACAAAAAAGTCTGGCTTTCCCTTCTTTTTTCGTGTATAAACTTTTTTATCTGTTAACTTAAACGGTTAAGTAAAACTGACGAATTTGCTTATTGGTCTGCGGAATATGCTTCAAAAACGAAAAAAATATTCAAAAATATGGAAACCCCTGGAGAGTACAAAAACCTGTGAGTAGATGGATATTTATATCATCAAAAGCATATTCGTTGAAGTAGGAATGGAACATAAAAGTTTATAATTTTTTATAAGTTTTCAGTAACGGTGTCATTAATCTATATGAAGGGATTTGAGAGAGATACGATCATGTATGAAAAAGGTCAGGAAGCTGAACGCAAAAATACAGAAAGGGAACGTCAGAGAGCGGATTTTGCTGAAAAAGAAAAAATAAAGGCCCAAAAAGAGACAACAGAAGCACTTAAAAGAGTAGCTGAACTGGAGAAGATTTTGCAATGTAAAACTACGGAGGGTAAATAAGATTATCTTAAGATAGCCACAGACTGGCACCCATCCAGCCTGTGGCTTTTTCACCCACTATTTTTGAGTTGACTTTTTGGCACATTGCGCATATACTAACAGTAGCTAAGGAATGTGGTGAGATTCCTTGAAGCAAAACAAAAGCCCTCAGAGTGCCAGCTCTGGGGGCTTTCTTGCTCGATTACGGTGAGCTATTCCGTTTAGACTGTTGCTGTCTATCGTCTGCTGTCCAGCCATTTGCATATGTAGTAGCTAACTACGCCTGCTATAACAGAGACAAGAAATGTGGTGAGAATTTCTTCCATGGAGTCCACCTCTTTTCTGCTGGAGGTTCGACAGCTTTTTGAGTATAACATGTTTTAGAACAAATTGGAATAGTAAAACCTGGCATGAGTTAACTGATAGAGGCAGTTAGGGGAGAACCCTCTGCCGGGACTGGTATTAATACTGAACAGGTCTGGCGGGGTCGCACCCCAATGTGGTCAACCTAGCGTCAACTTAGGGACATATTAGCAAATAGCCTCC
>NZ_JAJDMI010000068.1:0-11161 GCF_020593505.1 Blautia sp. DFI.3.45 | reverse complement strand
GGACCGCTATTGGAAAAAGCAGAAAACTATGATGGTGAAATTCCGCTTTTTTAAGTGTAACAATTTGAATTTGTGGAGGATAACTATTGTGGATAAAGCAGTTATTTATATACATGGAAAAGGTGGTAATGCTGAAGAAGCTATTCATTACAAACCGCTCTTTAGTAATTGTGATGTGATTGGTCTCGACTATACTGCACAGTTTCCATGGGAAGCAAAAGAAGAATTTCCATTACTTTTTAATTCAATTTATAGAAACTACAAGACTGTTGAAGTAATTGCCAATAGCATTGGAGCGTATTTTGCTATCAATGCCTTATCAAATCAGCAAATAGAGAAAGCATATTTTATTTCGCCCGTTGTAGATATGGAAAGGCTTATTGCTGATATGATGATTTGGGCAAATGTTACAGAGGATGAACTCAAAGAGAAAAAAGAAATTCAGACAACCTTTGGAGAGACTCTTTCATGGGATTATCTTTGCTATGCAAGAGAAAATCCTATTATATGGGAAATCCCAACGCACATTTTGTATGGTGAAAAAGATAATTTTACCGCTTATGGAACGATATTTGAATTTGTACAGAGGACTAATTCAACACTTTCTATTATGAAAAATGGAGAGCATTGGTTTCATACGGATGAACAAATGAAATTTCTTGATGAATGGATAATAAAATCTTCCAAATAAATTCAAGTTTTATTGATTAGGAAATTGGGGAGTTATGCATTTTGTAAAGGGGGATCTATAAATGAAAACGTGTTGTTTGGTATGGGAAATTCCTGTAATAGAGGGAGAACATTATAATCCAATTATGAATGTCATTTATATGCAAAAAGCAAAGAAATTTTTGAATCAACTAAATCGATATTTTCAGGATGAGAATATGGATTGGAAGTGTGTTTTAGACCGTTCAGCATGTACTTATAATGAGATTTTTTCCAGTGAAAATCAAGCAGTTATTTTTGTTCCGGAAGCTAAAACAAGACAATGGTTATATAAAAAAGAAATTCAGGCTGTAAGTATTCCAAAATATTATTTGGATTTTGCAGAATATAATGAAGGAAAGTTGGATAAAATAGCAATTTTTTTTATGAACTTAAAAAATGATATACAATAGATTTACTTGTTATGGAGCAATGATATGTTTTGAAGGTAGAAAAAATTACAGGGAAAAGAAAGAAACCAAAGTAAAAAGCCGATGCGGGACTTTTGAATCCAGTATCGGCTTTATTGATCTTACAGAGGTTTTGAAAAATTTACTTTTAATGGTTCATCAATGCTTTGATATTTGGGGCTGTGTGGATTTTTTTCGATACAGCAGGAATAACATAAACAATAGAATTACTGGAAAAATAAGTCCGAATCCCATGCCGATCCTAATATTATTTCCGGCATTCTGGGTGATACGACCAACAATTCCAGGTCCAATGCTGCCACCTAAATCTCCTGCCATGGCAAGAAGAGAAAACATAGCCGTTCCACCTGTTGGAAAAGTTTTTGAGGAAATACTGATTGTTCCAGGCCACATGATTCCAACTGAAAATCCACATGCAATACAACCGATAAGTCCGATAATCGGGCTGGATGACAAAGCGGCAAGTAGATAACAGACAACGCATAATATGCCTGAACCACTCATAAACTTCATTAAATCTAACTGTTCTCCATATTTTCCAAAAATTATACGGCTGATTCCCATTGTTACTGCAAACATACATGGACCTGCTAAATCTCCCAGGGCTTTTGACAATCCCAGTGCAGCTTCTGCATAAGCAGATGCCCATTGAGCCATTGCAAGCTCAGAAGCTCCGGAACAGATCATCAGACATATTGCAACCCAGAAAAATGGTCTGGAAAACAGATTCTTAATTCCCATTCCGGAACCATTGTCAACCAGAGGTTCAATAGGACAGGTCATGAAGTTATAAGTATTAACTGCAGGAATGATTGCCCATATTACGGCGAGCCATTTCCAGTTGTCTATTCCAAATATCAGGAAAAATAAGCTGGAAATCAAAATTGTCCCAACAGCTCCCCAACAGTAAAAGGAATGGAGCAGACTCATAGTTGCTTCTTTGTTTTCAAATGGACAGGCCTCGATAATAGGGCTGCAAAGTACTTCTATTAAACCACTTCCGATGGCATAAACAATAACACTACATATAATTCCAATAAAAGGATCAGGTAAAAAATCAGGTAAAAATGCCAGTCCAAGCAGACCCAGTGCAGAAAATATTTCTGATGTAACAATGCACACACGATATCCGATATGATCTACGAATTTGGCACAGAACAGGTCAACCAGAAGCTGTGTGAAAAAGAAGAAAGTGGATATCAGAGCAATGTTACCGAGAGAAATATGGTAGTCACTGTGAAATTTCAAAAAAAGAAGCGGTGCGAAGTTTGCAGCAATAGCCTGTGTGATAAAGCCCATATAACAGGCAAGTTTTGTCTTATGGTAGTCAGCTTTTTTTATAGAATTCCCCAATTTAAAAATCATAAGAATACCTCTTTTCTTTTTTTTGCTTGATTATATAGCAAATATTAGATATATACATTGAATTAAATTGTAGAAATACTGTATAATATCGTAAAAAAGAAAGAATGTGATATGGAGATGGATTATAATAAAATATATAATAAGATACTTACAGACGAGGAGTTCATGGAAATTAAACAGTATGGAAGTAGTGACTATCCATTCCAGTATTATTATGATAATCTGGAATTGTTTGATTTTCATTGTATTGAGTGGCACTGGCACAGAGAATTTGAGTTTTTATATGTGGAGTCCGGAGAAGTTACATGCGGAATAGGAGAAAAACAGATTATATTGTCAGAAGGAGAAGCAATTTTTATTAATTCTAAAATATTGCACCGCTTTTACGCACCATCAGGTGGTATCATTCCTAACTTTGTATGTATGCCGGAATTTATTGCACCGGAGAACAGCCTGATCTATAAGAAATATATCTTGCCAATCATTTCATCGAATATATATTTCCAGCGTTTTCAGACTGATGAACTATGGCAGACAAAGATTATACAAACTATGATAAAAATAATGGAAATACAGGGAAATGAGAAAATAAGAGAACTTGCTACTTTGGCATTGATGCAGGATTTATGGCTGACTTTTTATGAAAATGTAAAGTTATCTGATAAAGGAGATGTACAGACAGTTGATGAAGTTGCACAGAAAAGAGTGCAGTTAATCATGCAATATATACATGAAAACTATAATCACAATTTGTCTCTGGATGAAATTGCTTCACATATAGGAATCAGCAAAAGTACTGCACTTAATTTGTTCCACCGGTTTTTACATACTACACCGGTTAATTATCTGATAGGATATCGACTTCAGGCAGCTTCCTGGTTATTGAAAAATACGAATAAAAAAGTAAAAACGATCGCCTATGAAAGTGGATTTCATAACGTTGATTATTTTTGCAGATTGTTTAAAAAACGTTATCATTTAACCCCATCAGAATATCGCTGCACATGTTTAAAATTGTTGTCGGCAGATCCGAGTCTTCAGACCCATAAATAAAGCCGATGCGGGACTTTGGAATCCTGTATCGGCTTTGTTAATTTGCGAAGATTTTGAAAAATTTATTTTACTGGTTCATTAGTGCTTTGATGTCTTCTTCCGGTGTGGTGATAGGTGCAATACCATAATTTTCCACCAGATAGTTCAGAATATTAGGAGACAGGAACGCCGGAAGAGAAGGACCAAGACGGATGTTCTTGATACCCAGGTGTAAAAGTGTCAGCAGGATACAGACTGCTTTTTGTTCATACCAGGAGAGAACGAAGGAAAGCGGAAGCTCATTTACAGAACATCCAAATGCATCCGCAAGTGCCACAGCAACCTGGATTGCACCATAAGCATCATTACACTGGCCCATATCCATCAGTCGTGGCAGACCACCGATTTCTCCCAGCTCAAGATCATTGAAACGGAATTTTCCACATGCCAGGGTGAGAACGATACTGTCAGAAGGTGTCTGTTTCACGAATTCCGTATAATAGTTTCGACCCGGTTTGGCACCATCACAGCCGGCAACCAGGAAGAAATGGCGGATAGCGCCTGATTTTACTGCTTCTACTACAGTATCTGCATGGGACAGAATGGCTGCATGTCCGAAACCGGTTGTCACTTTCGTACCGCCGTTGATGCCTGTGCGTGTCTGATCTTCTTTGTAACCACCCAGTTCCAGTGCTTTTTCAATAACCGGTGTGAAATTTTTCTTCTCGTCGATATGAACAGCGCCTGGGAAAGCAACCACTTCTGTTGTAAATACTCTGTCAGCATAACTGCTTTTTGGCGGCATCAGACAGTTGGTGGTGTAAAGGATCGGAGCCGGAAGATGATCAAACTCTTTCTGCTGATTCTGCCATGCAGTTCCGAAATTTCCTTTTAAGTGAGAGAATTTCTTTAAGAGTGGATAGGCATGGGCAGGGAGCATTTCACCGTGGGTATAGATGTTGATTCCTTTTCCTTCTGTCTGTTCAAGTAAAAGCTGCAGATCCTTCAGATCATGACCGGTTACTACAATAAATGGTCCCTTTTCTACGGTAAGTGTAACTGCAGTCGGTTCCGGTGTTCCATAGGTTTTGGTATTTGCCTTGTCAAGAAGTGCCATACATTTCAGATTGATTTCCCCTACTTTCAGTACAGTAGGAAGCAGTGTATCCATACTTTCTTCATAACCAATCTTAAATAATGCTTCGCAGAAGAAACGGTTTACTTCAGCATCTTCATAATTCAGAACATTTGCATGATAAGCATAGGCTGCCATTCCGCGAATCCCGAAAAGAATAAGGGACTTCAGGGAGCGGATATCTTCATCTGCATTCCACAGCTGTTGCATGTCATATTCGTCTGATTTACCGCAAGGTGACTGACATTTACTGCAGCCAGGAACCAGTCTTTCTTTTTCTGCTCTGACTTTTTGTATCATATTTTCGATTGCTGCATCGTCAAAACTCACATTTGTAACGGTAGTAAACAGTCCTTCAATTATGATCTGACTGGTACTTTTGGAAATAGCTGCTGCGCTATCGACAGCCCTTGCCAGACCGATCAACGCACCTGTCAGCTCATCCTGTAATTTGGCAGTGCCTGCCTTTTTTCCGCAGACACCTGCATTTCCTGTGCAGCCGGTGCATCCCACTGTCTGTTCACACTGATAACAAAACATTTTTTTATCCATTGTCGTATCCTCCTTTATTCTATAATATTTCCATCGATACCTATGGTTATAACCTGCCAGGGAATGAATTTTCCACTATTCTGAAGTGCTTTTCTGGTTGCCATCTCAAGTCCGCCACAGCATGGAACTTCCATTCTTACAATCGTCACACTTTGAATATCGTTATTTTGGATTATTGCAGTCAGTTTCTCGCTATAATCCACCTGATCCAATTTAGGACAGCCGATTAATGTTACCTTATTTCGGATAAAATCCTGATGAAAGCCTGCGTAAGCGTAAGCAGTACAATCGGCTGCGATTAAAAGCTTTGCGCCGTTAAAATATGGGGCACTGACAGGTGCCAGCTTAATCTGTACCGGCCAGTTCTGAAGATTGGATACCTGACCTGTGGTTGAAGATGGTTTTCCTGATTTGGGTATTTCTGATCGCTGAATCTGCATGCTTTTAGACCCGGGACAGCCGGCATGAGCAGTTATTGCCTGATTTTTGGCAAATATTTTTTTCTGTGCTTCTTTCACAGCCTCTTCATCATATTCAGGTGCTTCCCGTTCCTCAAAGGAAATGGCACCTGTGGGACACTCCGGGAGGCAATCCCCCAGTCCGTCACAGAAATGTTCTCTCACCAATTCTGCTTTTCCATTAATGATATCAATGGCACTTTCGTGGCAGGCATCTGCACAGGCGCCGCAGCCATTGCATTTTTCTTTATCGATTCGAATAATCTTTCTTATCATTTTACCTCCGTCAATAGATTTAACTTTTGTTTCTGTCGGCATTATAGTATGATAAATACAACTTGTATGTTTGATTTCCAACAAGGAGGAATGATTTTGAAAAAATATTTACCCATTTTAAAAAACAGTCCATTCTTTACAGGCCTTACTGATAACGAGATATTATCTATACTGCATTGTGTAAAAGCAACAGCAGTTTCCCAAAAACGAGATTCTTATATTTTCAGAGCAGGAGATTCTACTGAGGTAATGGGACTTGTGGTGTCCGGCTGTGTTCTTGTTATTCAGGAAGACCTTTGGGGGCATCGGAATATTCTGTCGAAATGTCATACCGGTGATTTCTTTGGTGAGCCATATGCAGCAAGCCCGGGTGCTGTTCTGAATGTCAGTGTGGTGGCAGATACGGATTGTGAGATTATCCTGCTAAATGTCCAAAGGCTTCTGATTTCCTGCCCGACTGCATGCGAACACCATCAGAAGCTGATCCGCAACCTGGTCAGTGTCCTGGCAAATAAGATACTAATCCTGAACGACAAAATCACACATGTGGGAAAGCGAACGACAAGGGATAAACTATTGTCCTATCTGTCGGCAGAGTCTATCAGACATTCATCGTTATCCTTTGATATTCCTTTTGACCGGCAGCAGTTGGCAGATTATCTGTGCATTGACCGCGCGGCAATGTCTACGGAGATATCAAAGCTACAGAAAGAAGGTTTTATAAAAACAAATAGAAATCATTTTGAATTGACTGTTTGTAATAATTCGGATTCTGAAATAAAAGTGTGATATCCATCATGAAAAATTGTGTATTACAGTTATGTCAAGTGGATATTCGCAATTGAAGCAGGGGACTTACTTGATTCGGTTAAACTTTCGTGTGACAAACGTAGCTGTCTGTGATATTATAAAAGTGATATAAGCGAAAATGACTTTTGCAGAAACGAAAGTATCTTTAAATGATATTTACAAATATACTTCCTCTAATGGCTTAAAGGGAAGTTTTATGGATACGGAACGGTATGAGTACAAATGAGCAGGAAACAGTAATGTCAATGCTGTATGGACTTCAGAAGTAGGAGAACAGTTCGAACGTATGTATCGGCTGTTCTTTTTTTGTTTTCAGGCATTAATGCGGTAGTATTTTCTATATAAGTGTTGGGAGATTATATGAAAAAGTTTAAGGCAAACGATAATAAGAGTGAAGAACATGAGATCAACTACAGACAATTCAACAAAAAGCTGGAACTGCTGAATCAGATCCTGTCTCTGATATCAGACATCAATCAGGCATCAGATGAGAAAGAAGTGAAGGACTGTATTCCTGCATTGCTTCAATACACCGGCGAATATACAGATGCAGACAGAGTATATATTTTTGAACTGATGTCTGAAAAACAGGATTATTACAGCAATACCTTCGAATGGTGCAGAGAGGGGATCGTCCCCCAGATTGACAATCTGATTCGTATTTCTGCCGATAGTATGCCGGTGTGGCATGAGAAATTTCTTCGTGGAGAAACTATAATTATTCATGATCTGGAGAAAATATGTGAAACTATGCCTTCGGAATATGACATTCTGAAGGTTCAGGATATTCATTCTCTGCTGGTTTTACCTTTGTTTGCAAATACGCAGTTGAGCGGTTTTATCGGTCTGGATAATCCGGATCTGGTTAATCCCGGTGTTTCCATATCGCTTCTTTCCAATGCAGGCGGACATCTTGCCAGTACATTGAACAATCTGCGCATGTTCAGGATGCTTGAGGAAAAACAGAAAACACTGGAGAGCAATCTGGAGGAACTTCAGAAGGAGAAGCATATCCTGGAAGCTCTCTGCGTAGATTATACCTCATTTTATTTATGTGATCTGGCAAATGATACTCTGGAAACGATCAAACAGAGCATACTTTCCAATGGTACAGAGATTGATGAGATGACGGAGCAGAAATCCAGTTATACCTCCAGAATCAGATATTATTATGATCATTACGTAATCCGGGAATCAGCACCGGATTTCCTCCGGAAGATGGAACGTCACGCTCTCATAGAGTATCTGCAGAATCACAAGCGTTTTGCGTATCGTTATCAGTCAGTGAAAAACCATGCCGGACATGAGTATTTTGAATTACAGGTGATCCGCCTGGAGACAGGCAACAGGGATGATTATAAGATCATTATGGGATTTCGCTATATTGATGATATTGTGCAGGAGGATATGAAAAAGAAGCAGCAGATGGAAGAGACTATGGCTGACCTGAAACTGAATAATGAGATTATCTCTGCAATCAGCAAAATGTACCGGATCATTTACCGGATGGATCTGATCCATGATACCTATGAGGAGATTTCCAGCCAGGAATCCATGCACCGTCTGACCGGCAGAAGTGGAAAGACTTCTGTTCAGTTTACAAAAGCCAGAGAAAAATTCATAGCCCCCGAATTTCAGGAAAGAATGAGAGAATTTCTGGATGTTTCCACTCTGGCAGAGCGTCTGAAGAACAGAGAGGAGGTTTCCACAGAATACAGAGCCATAACCGGAGTCTGGTATCAGGCAAGATTTATTGTAAAGCTTCGAAATGAAGCAGGGGAAGTGACTAATGTTCTCTATGTGACGAGAGATATTAATGACCAGAAAATATCTGAGCTGGAGAGCCGGGAAGAACTGAGAAGAACCGCTCAGGAGGCAGAGAAAGCCAATCTGGCAAAGACAGATTTCCTGAGGAGAATGAGCCATGATGTCCGTACACCGATCAACGGGATCCAGGGCTGTGTGGATATTGCGGACCGTTATCCGGATGATCTGGAGCTTCAGCAGGAAGCACGTACCAGAATCAGGACTGCTTCCAGTTATCTTTTAAATCTTGTCAATGATGTGCTGGATATGAATAAGCTGGAATCCGGCAATATACAGCTTGAGAGAAAGCACTTTAATCTGCTGGAACTTTTGCATAATACGAATGAAATCATCAGGATGCAGGCAAATGAAGCTGGTGTTAATTATTATGTAGAAGCTGGAGAAATCATCCATACACAGCTGATAGGAAGTCCGGTACATTTCCAGCAGATATTGATGAATATCGGCAGCAATGCAGTAAAATATAATCATGATGGCGGTTCTGTGACAGTTACCTGTCGTGAGATTTCCTATACGGATACCATTGCGGAATATGAACTGACCTGTACAGATACCGGGATCGGTATGAGTGAGGAATTTCAGAAAAAGGCATTTGAGCCTTTTGCCCAGGAAGGGCAGTCAGCCAGAACAAAATATGCAGGTACCGGTCTGGGTCTTGCCATTGCCAGAAAACTGACAGAACTGCAGGGAGGAACTCTTTTCTTTGAGAGCATACAGGGAAAAGGAACCAAATTTATTCTCCATATTTCTTTTGAAATCTCTGCAGAGGAACAGGAAAAGAAATCTCATATGTATCAGAACTGTTCAGTAGAGGGAATTCAGGTTCTGCTGGTGGAAGACAATGAGCTGAATATGGAAATTGCTGAGTTTCTGCTGAAAGAAGAAAAAATGAAAGTGACAAAGGCATGGAATGGGCGGGAAGCTGTAGAAATCTTTGAGAATTCAGAGTCCGGATACTTTGATGTGATCCTGATGGATCTGATGATGCCACAAATGGGAGGACTGGAAGCTACCCGCAGAATCAGAAAAATGGATCGAGAGGATGCGAAATCTATCCCTGTCTTTGCTATGACAGCCAATGCCTTTCTGGACGATATTGCACAGAGTAAAGCAGCAGGAATGAACGAACATTTTTCAAAACCCCTTCAAATGGAGAAAGTGATAGATACCATTCGATTTTATTGCACAACCCGATGAGAAACAGTTGGAAGATAATATAATGAGGAAAATTTAATGAAAATAAATAAATCCGCGGATATGATTACATAAATTGATCATATCCGCGGATTTTTTGTCAAAATCTATAAGTTTATATAGTATTAAAAACTATATAAACTGGTTTCTCTTGACAAGAATAAATATTGTGATATACTTTGAATATCAAAATATTTAAAATACAAACAAAACAATAGGAGAAGAATCAAAATGAAGAATTTCAAAATAGGAGATAAAATCACAAGAGTTCCATTGATTCAGGGGGGAATGGGAGTTGGGATCAGTCTTGGCAGACTTGCAGGTTCTGTTGCGAAAGCAGGAGGAGTTGGTATTATTTCCACTGCACAGATCGGCTACAGGGAAGAAGATTTCGACAGAAATCCGGCAGCAGCCAACGAACGCGCCATTGCCGGCGAAATGAAAAAAGCCCGTCAGATTTCAGGAGACGGAATCATAGGATACAATATTATGGTTGCACTGAAAGAATATGCATCTCACGTAAAGGCTGCAGTAAAAGCTGGCGCAGACATCATTATTTCTGGTGCGGGACTTCCTACAGAGCTTCCGGAACTGGTAAAAGGAAGTTTGACAAAGATTGCGCCTATCGTATCTACAGACAAATCCGCAAAAGTAATCCTGAAATACTGGGACAGAAAATACAAAAGAACTGCAGATCTGGTAGTGATCGAAGGTCCTCAGGCAGGCGGACATCTTGGTTTTCATAAAGAAGAGCTGGAGAAATATACTGAAGAATCCTACAGTGAAGAAATAAAGGAAATCATCGCAACAGTAAAAAGCTACGCAGAGAAATATGAGACAGAAATCCCAGTGATTGTAGCCGGTGGTATCTATAACAGAGAGGATGTCCAAAAAGTGGATAATCTGGGTGCTGACGGCGTTCAGGTTGCTACCCGTTTTATCACAACGGAAGAATGTGATGCAGACATCCGCTATAAAGAAGCTCATTTAAAAGCAAAAGAATCTGATATTGCCATTGTAAAAAGTCCGGTAGGAATGCCAGGTCGTGCCATTATGAACAAATTCATGACCCGTGTCATGAACGGCGAACAGATTCCACACAGTCCCTGTCATGGATGTCTCGTAAAATGCAGCCCAAAAGAAATACCCTACTGTATTACTGACGGACTGATCAATGCAGTAAAAGGAAATGTAGATGAAGGGCTTCTTTTCTGTGGTGCAAAAGCATGGAAAGCAGAGCGTTTGCAGACAGTACAGGAAGTGATTAATGACTTGTTTTAACAACCGTAGCAAGAATTCCCTCACCTCTATAGGGACACCACTGAAAAAGTCCTTTTTGCGTATAAATTAACACAAAATAAAGTACATCAATC
>NZ_JAJDMI010000067.1:0-11555 GCF_020593505.1 Blautia sp. DFI.3.45 | reverse complement strand
AAAGGGAAATAAAACATGCGTTTTGTGCAATTTTTATTTTTCAGACACGCTCTAGCAAGAATATAACTATAAATTGATTTTGCATAAAAAGAAAGACACCTTAAATCGTTTGTGTTGTATAATGAAAGTGACCAAACAAACATTGCAACATTTACGAAAGAAGGTGCCTCTCACAAATACTATACATTATTCTACATTCATATACAACCAGCTTAAGAAATTAAATTTATGCAAATCTTTTTCGAACAGAGTGATCGGTCATCTCATGAGTATCCTGATCAGTATCTTTATCTCAGGTTACCACGGAAAGACTACCGACTTTTCACAAAACAGTTCCTGCCCCAGAACTACCATCGCACATTTCCTCAATTCTGGGAAATGGGATGATACCTTACTTGAAAATACTTTAAAATCCTCCGTAGTTGAAATTATTTATTCAGAAGCACAGCGCACCGGAAAACCTGTTTTCTGTATTGTGGATGATACCATAGCTTCAAAGACAAAGCCTTCGTCACAGGCTATGCATCCAATTGAAGATGCGTATTTCCACCAGTCCCATTTAAAGAGAAAACAGGATTATGACCATCAGGCAGTTGCTGTTATGCTTTCGTGCAATGGCATTGTCCTGAACTATGCTTTTGTACTGTACAATAAATCCATTTCCAAGATTGATATTGTGCAGAACATTGCAAAGGAACTGCCAGAACCTCCAGTCATGTCATATTTCCTTTGTGACTGCTGGTATGTTTCTGAAAAAATAATCAACACATTTGTACAGAAGGGGTTCCATACCATTGGAGCTTTAAAAACAAACCGCCTGCTGTACCCGTCAGGAATGAAAAAGAAGCTCAGCGAACTTGCTGCTGAATTATCGGTAACAGAGAAAGGATTTGACCCTGTGACAGTCAAAAACCGAAAATATTATGTGTGCCGGTGGACAATAGGGGTATTTTTCAGACAATGTAAAACCCGTCTGGCGTTGGATACCTATCAGATACGTTCCTCGAAAGGAATCCAGAGGTACTGGCTGTTGATGTCAATGGCACATTATATCTGTGTTATAAGCACTGGGCAATATCAGTCTTTCCAGGAAGGATATCAACTGATTCGCAGTACCATTCAGCAGGAAAAGTATCAATATTTGTTTCAATGTGCAAAATCCTGTGTCGATTTTGAAGCGTTTATGAAATTAGCAGGATAGTTTTGTGCATTTTTTCAAATTTGCTCATTTATAGCTTAATAATTAAAGCAGAAGCAGGATAACGGTGAAGCTTTTACTGAAGATGATTACGCTGCTCTTTCCCTGACACCATTGATGTCCGGAAAAATGAGCCGCAAGGATATGTTTAAAGAAGCAATTTGTCTGGCAAAGCCCAATATTGAGCTGAATGCTGAAAAGACAACTGCGATGTTGTATACACTGGCTGACAAGTTCTTAGACAGAACTGAGTTAGACGAAATTAAGGAGGTAATGCGCATGACCAGACTTGGACAGATGTTAATGGATGAGGGCATGGAACTCAAAGAAACCGACTCCATCAAAAAACTTATGAAAAATATGAACCTGACCATTGACCAGGCAATGAACGCCCTGGAAGTTCCGGCAGATAAACGTGAAAAATACCGCAAGACAATCACTCCTGACAATTAATGGATAAAAGTACCGCCATATTGACTTATCACAATCAATATGGCGGTATCTTTCTTAATACAGTTTCTTACATTTTCTATCTGTTCATTTCATTGTGCTGCACAATCTTTCTCATATTTCCAACCAGAAGCAATGTCAGTACAATGGTTACGATTTTAAACGGAATATTCATATAACTCTTACACAAATCCCAATATATGGCAACGCACATAACAACAACAGTGCCTCCTGTCCATATGCACATGGACATTTTTGAGACATACAGGGCTTTTCTCGCTTTGGTTTTATCAAATTTAAAACCTATTTTCAGATGCCGTGGATAGATATTTTTATATCTGTATGTACTCAGCACAATCCCCATCAGTCCATAGGAAACTATAATGCAGCTTCCTCCTGCTGATAAAAAGGGAAGAAATGTTACTGATTGTGGAAATATACCCAGATTTTCCAGGATATTTATGAAAAAGTTTATAAGAAATACGATTCCGCATCCACATCCCATCATCATTCCAAGCTGATTCTTCTGTCGCATGGCAGTGTTAAAAACTGCAAAAATCAAAACTGCCAGAACACAGCATAAAAATATGGCTGCAATTGTTCCATATACAGATGACAGATAGGTCAGAATATAATCCGCATTAAAGGCCGGTAGATTTCCCATTACATCTGATTCACTTTTCCCTATCCATTTATTTTGCTGCCAGAATGAATGCAGCATTTCGGTGAAATAATCCTCTTCTCCACCACCTGAAAAAACAGCCTGTAAACGTGCGATCTGATATTTTGTCAGACTGCTTCTCAGATACCTGATCAGAAAAGCTGCCACAGGCATAGCCAGAAAGCCAGCCCAGATTCCACAGATGGCTCTCCTTTTTCTCACAGTAAACCAGTTCTTTTGAATTGCGATTGTCAGCATAACCAGCATAGATACCAACATCACACAAGCTGTCATAAGCGCAGGCATGGCATAGACCAATATAACCGGTGCAAACATCCATATGATTGCTCTTATCAAGCCCTTATATCCCCATCCATGATATTTATACAAAATTGCTCCATATATGGGAACATAAAACAGCATCAGAGTCTGCATGGATATTCCTCTTCCTCCCGGCAGTACAATGAAGCATCTTGCCCCATTTAACTGATAGCCACCCAACAAGGTAACCAGACAGGAAAACAGTAAAATGACAGCAATTATTTTCGAAGATCTTGCCAGTACAGTGTAATCCAGAAGATATAAAATCATCATAACTGCAAGTCCGATCACAACATGGAACACATATCTGTCCGAACCGGCCGCAGCGTTCTCACTGATTTTTCCGGCAATCCCTGCATGTATCAAAACGCCTGCAATGCTGATAAGAACGATTATTCCCAGAAGTTTCAATGCAACCTGAGGCCTGTGGACACTGTCAAGAGAGATTCCTGTTTCCACAGGATCTCCCATATCCCGGACAGCTTCCCTCTCTGCCTGTTCACGATCCATGCCTGCCTGCATATTTGCCTCGATCTGATCTTCTATATGATCCTGAAATTCCTGTTTTACATAAGGCCGCGCTTTTTTACAGCGAATCTGTTCCAGTAATGTTTTCAGATATTCGTCCATAGATCACACCTCCATTACAAGCACGTTGGTCACTGCTGCAGAATACTCTTTCCATTCCTCAACTTTCTTTTCCAGAAATCCCCTTCCCTGTCTGGTCAGGCTGTAATACTTTCTGGTCTTTCCGGCTGCCTCCTGTTCGTATACTGTCAGAAATCCCTTATCCTCCAGACTGTGCAGTAATGGATACAGAGTTCCTGCTTTCAGTTCAAACACGTTCTGAGATTTCTGTCGCAGGGTATCGATCATCTCATATCCATACATATCCTTTTCTGATAGCAATTTCAGTATAAGCATTGTCATACTCCCGGAAACCAGTGATTTTTCAATAGCCATAGTATTCACCTCCCATTGTATAGATTGTCTATATATCGGTTATCTATATAATAAAGGAACCTGTATACTATGTCAACTGTTTCCGGAATAATTTTGACAACTTCACTGCTATGGCAACCGAGTTCTGGTATCTACATACTTTTTCGGACAGAAAAACCACCGCATTGTCATATAGTAACACAATGCGGTGGTATAAATCTCTCAAAACAGATCCAGCATACTGTCCAGATAGATTTTTTCTCTGACATGTATCTGGTATTCCGGTCTGGTCATGTAATAGAGCAGAAATTCCAGTAGCAGAGCACTTCCGAGTCCTCTTCCTTCTATTTTAAAATTTGAAAATCCCATTGGCAGATAGATATCCCGGATATCATTGATTCCAATAAATCCCGGATTCTCCATAGCTTTTGAAAAAAGATATCCCCTCTCTCCTTCTGGTGCCTTGCAGTAATGCTCCGGGCAGTTTTCACCCAGATTCTTGCGGCTGACCGTTTCATAGCAGGCTTTTCTGTCCCTGCATCCAGCCCAGCAGCATTCATTGCAGAGAAATTCTACTTTGTCCTTCTCAGCCTGAGACAGTGTATTTAACTTATCAAAAGCCTTGTTTAGCCGGAAATCCGGCACAACATAATGGAAATCTTTTCTCCTGATTTCTTCCTCAAGCTGTGTAAAATCTGTCAGAACCTTGGTAGTGGAGGAAACAAAATAGAGTCCCGGATACTGCTCCTTAAGATGTTCCAAAAGCAGTTCTGAATAAATGATCACACCGTTTCGCGGTTCTCTGTTTCTCTCAAACAACCGGCACAGTGCATTGCATTTTCTGTCTGAAAGGTGCTCCTGACGAAGCAGGGAATTGCTGAAAGTCAGTCGGGCAGAAATCCCATATTCCTGCATCAGTTCAAGAACCTCCTCCGGGTCATTCTCTCCGAAGCCAGCCCTGCCTCCACCCCAGATACAGTCTGCCGGAGCACCATATATGGAGCCAATTTCACACCAGTCGTAAAAATATTCCCTGTGTTCCCGGAATAAAGGCAGGAACATCCGGTACAGCTCATAAAACTCAAACAGCCCGGGCAGGTGAAAATATGCTTTCTCCCTCATTAATTTTCCAGCACATCCTCTATGGTTTCCGAAGCATCCTCAAGAGCATCCAGGGCTTCGATCAGTTCATCTGCTTTTCCTGTGTGTGTCTCCTCTTCTTCATACTCATCGATCAGTTCTGTCAGCTGATCTTTTATTTCTTCCAGACCTTCATAGATTTCCTTTAATTTTTCTTCCCGTTCCATTACGGATGAAAGCTTTACAACTTTAGACATTGTGATACCTCCCATATGCATTTTCTTTAGGAAAAATTATAACACTGCCCTCTTTTTATGTCTATATAATCTGAAGGCACTTGTGATACCCTTTTCCTCTGTGGTATTCTATAGATATGATCATTGCGTTACGCAAAATATAAAGTGGAGGATTTTTATGTTAGTTTGTGATTATATTGTAGAATCTATTGACGGTGACTATGCACATCTTCGCAGAACGGATCTGCCTGAAGAAGAACTGAAGCTCGTAGCACGGGCACTTCTGCCCTTTGAGATTACGGAAGGATGCAGATTACATTATGAAATGATGCAGTATAGTATCATTGACTGATTTGACAGTCTCCGACTCACAGCTGTTACAAAAATTTACCAGAAAAGGCAGGTAAGTGACTTTTTTATCCTTTACCTGCCTGTAACTTCACGTTCTCTCTGTAATATCATTTTTTCATCAGATACCCATACTTACGCATCTGTCTTCTTAACAGCTGCTCCACGCGTCTTATTACTTCCCTGGGATAATTTTCCGAATTCTTCTGTAAGTATATCTGAATATCTTTAAAGGTAAATTGGAAACCAATCTGAATGCCATACAGTTCTTCTGCTGCATCCAGCTGTATATCAAAATCTGAGCTAAATGGCTTCGCCTCAATTTTTTCCAGACAATATTCCAATGACTGATCAATAGGATAATCCTGATTTATGTCGGCAAACATACAAAGTCCCTGATCAAAAAAAGGACTCAGTTCATATTTCTGTGTTTTTTCATTATAAATGACCGCAATATTGTTGGTATGTCTGTCCTCATTCATGAAAAACGCATCTATTTCCAGCATTGCAGTCAGATACGCTCCAAAATTATCTATTTTAGTAATTTCTTCCACCTGAGTTACCAGGTACTGAATGCGTTCTGAAACATCCGCAAAATCTGAGAGCTTTACTGCCAGACTTTCACCTGTATATCGACGATACAATTTTTCCAGCGGAATCAGAACCTGATTTGCTTTCAGAAAATCCAAACTGGAACAGCCCTGAAATATTTTCCCATTATACTCAATTACAGCTGCTTCATACTCAACAAAAGGGAAAGGACAGGTACTCTTCTGCAAAAGGTCAGATACAAGAACTTCAGATAAACCTTCATATCCCATATAATCAGCCTTATACCACCTGTCATCAATTTTCCATTTGAGCTGATCTCCCTTGGAAGTATGACCGCTCTTATGCAAGGGAGAATATGCATCAAAATTGCGAATTTCCATTTTTGATCAGCCCTCCTTTTTTAGAATCATAATCCATTGATGATCATCTGACATGCGCCCCTGTGTTTTTTCAATAATTAATAACGGATCATAAAATGGAAGCCCCATCTCTCTCAGAATATCTTTCCTGTGATCGCGTGTTCTGGGAAAACAGCGTTCTTCCAGAAAATATTCAAAATCAGCCCAATCCGGATCAGTTACAACTCCAAATGCCCGGAAAATAATCTGATCTGTATAGTTTTTAATCTTAATTTTTTCATGCCTGAAATCAATATCTATCGTTGTACACAGATCATCATGATTCATGAAATTCATACGCATTTTCACATCCGGATCATCAGAAAAATTATAGGCTCGCTTTATCTGACTGTAAATCGTCTGACGGGAAACGTGATACTGTCTGGCAATATCTGTAATTTTTTCTCCCCGGTCCTGCAGTGCCAAAATATGTGCCAGCTGTTCTTCTGTAAACGAATTTTTCCTTCCGGTATTTTTTTTCTTTTCAGAAATAATGCTGTTATTCATATCAGCATTCAAGCATCTGTAATTGTCGGCATCTCTGGATATCTGCTTCAGTTCATGAATATCTGTTGTTCCAAAAATCTGCTGTATCTGATCTTGAAAGTTCATATTCACATCACCACCTAAAAAAACATTATGGAAACCACTTTCACATATAACAGTTTGTGTAATTGAGTATAGCATGGAGCAAAAAGAAGTGTCAAGAAATAGTTTCTTGACACTTCTTCACCCATATCTACTCAATATGATTATATGCTTTTTCTTATTTCCGCTCCAAAAATCCCTTGGTTTTCCCCATAACATCCTGGAGAATTTTCAGGTTTTCCAGTGTATCTGTTGTTTCCAGTGAATGGTTTGCATTTTCATAAGTATACATTGGCACCTGCTGTTTTTGAGAAAAAGCCTGTACTTCAGAAACAATACTCCATGGATCTGAAGTTCCGATAAAGGCAATGGCTTCTCTGTGAGCAAAATTGTAGGTGTATTTCAATGGTGTGTATAGTATCTGCCGGCATCTGATGCTGTGTTTCTCTGCATATGCGGATGCTATGATCGTGCCTACGCTTTTTGCGACAAATAATATTTCATCATATTTGTCAAAGTCAATGGCAGAAAGACTTTTCTCTGCCTGTTCATAAAGGCTTTCGAATGCCTGCTGCATTTTTTCTTCATTTCCCCGGATATTTCCGCCATCATAATTATAGCTTAATGCAATTGTTTCTTCATAGCCACATTCCTGCGCCAGCTTTCGTGAATAATATAAAAGCGGCTTGTCACAATGATACCCGATACCAGGGAAAAATACTGCTGCCTTCATGTTCTGCTCTCCATTTAATAACTGCTCTATCATTTTTCATCAGATTGCCAGAAGATTCTTGATTGCTTCCATATAAACCAGAACTGCCTCTTCCATACCGGATACGAGAATAAATTCATCTGCACTGTGGATACGATAATCGATTCCCGGTTTCTCAGGTCCAAATGCAATGATATTTTTAAGAGATTTTGCATAAGTGCCGCCACCGATCACCATCGGTTTGTTCTCTGTATCTCCTGTTACATCTGTGTAAGCTTTGTATAAAGCATTTACAAGTGGGGATTCTCTTGGGAAGAATAATGGATCACCGATTCCCAGAATCTCTATACGACCATTCTCATCCTCAAGTCTGCCCTCACACATCCTGCGGACTTCATCTGCTTTCAATGTTACAGGTACTCTGATATCAATTGTACAGGAAATCACATCATTCTCTGTTTTGATCATACCGTTGCAAAGAGTAAGTTCGCCATACTCATCTGCAAATTTCAGTCCAATGCCTTCACCATCGCAGGATGTGCCGATATGTGTATTATAGAATTCCACAAAATCGTCCTTAAATCCTGCTTTCTCGAGACATTCAAAAGTAACACCTATTGCATTGACGCCAAGAGTCGGAGTGCTGGCATGTGCCGGAACTCCCTTTGCATAAATACTGATCTGTCCATTTTCCTCTGTTACCTTATATTCCTGAAGCTTTGTCTCTGCAAGTACAGCTTCCAGTCTCTCCTTCAGTCCCTCTTCGGCAGGAACAACTATTGTGGAGGAATCACACACTGCGTTAAAAACAAAACCACCATCTGCAGAGATGATTTTCGTGTTCTTGGAATAAGCCATCATCTGCAGAAGTCCCTTTTCGCCATGGATACACGGGAAGCTGGCATCCGGGGTAAAGCCGCAGGATAATTCTTCTGCCACTTCATTATAATGTTCCATACATTTGGAACCTGTTTCCTCATTACATCCCATAATGAGACGTACTCTCTTGTTCAGCTTCACACCTGAATCGCGAAGAAGCTTCATTGCATAAAGAGCTTCCAGAACAGGTCCCTTGTCATCTGTTGTTCCACGACCATAAACATAATCACCCTCGCGTGTCAGTTTAAACGGATCATAACTCCAGTCGCCGCCTACAGGTACAATATCCAGATGTCCGGCGATACCAACAATCTCATCACCCTCGCCCATCTCTGCATAACCACAGTAATTGTCCAGATTGACTGTTTTAAATCCAAGCTCCTGTGCTATCTTAAGACCTTCTTCCAGTGCTTTGGCAGGACCTTCTCCAAAGGGCTTATCCTCTGCGGGAGTGCCAAGCTGTGAATCAATGGCAACCAGCCTTCCCAGATTGGTAAGCATCTCCTCTGTTAATCCATGAATCTGTTCTTTAATATCCATAATTTTTGCGCCTCCAGTTAAATACTTTCTCTATCTTTGAAATATCTTTATCACTATTTTATCATATTCAGGCACAAAATAACAGCAGATTCCAGGAATGATTTTTTAGATAATTTTTCAGGACACAGTTTTTCAGACCCACTCTATGGCCAGATAAAATTGCAGTTTCCGGCCTCCAGACCATCAATGAGAATGTTCTGACCTGTACAGAAGCGGTTTTTTACCGCCATAAAGTAAATCCACTCTGCAGCCTCTTCCACAGACATCCACCGTTTCAGAGGTGTAAGTTCCATAATCTGATCCCAGAGCTTTTCATCCTCCATCACCGGCCGGTTCAGTTCAGTCATAACCCCGCCGAAATCCAGACTGTTGCATGTGGCCTGATAAGGAGCTATCCTCATGGCCACGTTTTTCGTGTAGGCAAGGACTCCTCCTTTGCTTGCCGCATACTCCGGAAATTCAGACCCTGTATGCCCGCTTGCTGATCCAATCATAATAACAGAATAAATATTGGGATGAATGCCGTAATGTTCTGTAACAGAAATCGTCCCTTTCAGATTTACATCAATATCATCGCCATTCTGAACCCCTGCATTATTGATCAGAATATCTACCTGTCCGATTTCCGGATAAGAGCTTTTGTCTCTGATATCCAGACAGAAATGAGTATATTTCGGATGTTGGATCGAGGATATATTTTTATCAAATCCATAGACTTCATGATTTTCTTTCAGGAACAATTCTGCACAGCCTTTCCCGATCCCGGATGCTGTGCCTGTGATCAGAACTTTCATCAGGCAAAATTCTCCTTCATACTTTTACGCAGCGCTGTAATAAGAACTGCTGCTACTGCAATACACAGAACCCTGTCAATGTAGTCTGTGATAAACTGAACCACAAAGCAGCTTCCTACCATTCCAAGAGGTGTTTTTGCCAGAAGCTGTACAAGAACGGTGGATCCGGAAGAAGTGATTCCTCCAAATAAAAACGCCGTAATACAGGAACTAATTATGGTAGATGGAAGTGTGATCACAAGAGCAGCCGGAAATATCTGCCACTTTTTCGGCTGGAATTTTCTGTACACAAGACCTGTCACAAAACCAAGAAGAATTCCTACTGGAGCATAATACAGGGAATAAATATCTACAGTCATTCCCATCAGCAGACCGCTGAGCAGATTAGGCAGCATTCCATAAAAGGGTCCCAGGACAGCAGCCACAAATACAGTTCCAATACTGTCCAGATAAATAGGAAGTTTCAGAAATAAAGCAATCTGTCCTCCCACAAAATTAATGCAGATAGCAAAAGCGATCATACAGATCTTCTGTACACTTATTTTTTCAGTTTTCATTTTAAATCCCCTCGTATTAAGTCTTGTAAAATATCCAGTTTTTCCGGTTCCTGATCAAGGATCCTTGAAAGAAACATCTGAAAGAATCCATACACATCTACCTCAGTCAGCACCCTTGCATTTGATGCTTTCCGGTAGAAATTCATAGAATCCACAACAGACTGTCCAAGAGAAATCCCCTCTGTTTCAATCTGTACATAGGAATCAAAGCCTTTGCAGAGTTCCGGATTGATAAAATATGCCACTGCCAGGGGATCATTGATCACACAGCCAATGATATGCTCCCATTCCCAATGAAAATCAAAATAAAATTTCGTAATCTTCTTTACAAATTCCCCTGTTTCTTTGTTCAGACGGCACATATACTCCAACAGATCAGGCGTGAGCACAATCTTTCTCGTCACATCCAGCCCCACCATATGGATTTTCTGGCCATTCTGATGGAGTGTCTCATATACCAGGGAAGCGCCGTCCGGGTCACACCAGTAATTGTATTCTGCAACAGGTGAACAGTTTCCATGACTTTTAAAGCTACCGCCCATGGAAACAATTTCCTCAATACAGGAAAATGCTTCTTTATCCTTCTGGATCAGTCTGGCAAGATTGGTCATAGGTGCCAGTTCGATTATGGATACTTTCTCTTTTTTCAATACATCAGCAAGAAAATCCACAGCACTGATCTGCTGATGATAACCGGTTACTTCCGGCAGAAAGCTTTCACCAAGCCCGTCTTCTCCATGAGTGTCCAGAGCATTCACGTAATCCCGCCTTAAGGGAGTGCTTTCCCCAATGTACACAGGAACGTCCAGACGATTCATCTGCTTCAGGATTTTCTTTGCATTTCCAAATCCCATCTCCACCGGTGAATTTCCACACACAATGGTGATTCCGATCACTTCGATCTCCGGTGATTTCAGTGCAAGCATAATCGCAAGACTGTCATCAATCCCCGGATCACAATCAATAATTACTTTTCTTTTTTTCATTTAATTCCTTTCTGTCAAAGCAAAAAAAATACTTTTGTTTATCCCTCAATAAACAAAAGCATCAGCAAACAGACCGCTTATGATAACTCATAAGCGACCGCAATATTTTTTACTTTGCCTAGTTTTTTATACTGGGAGGGTTTCGAACCAGTTTCGGTGGTTATTTTAACACATATTTTTATGCATGACAACAGTTAGCGCATACACCATTTGAGATTTGCAGCATATTCTAAGAGCAGAAATCTCGTGACATGCTCCCGCCACTTAAATCTTACAGATTTTGAAGTGGGAGCTTCCTGCTCAATTGCCCTTC
>NZ_JAJDMI010000066.1:0-11688 GCF_020593505.1 Blautia sp. DFI.3.45 | reverse complement strand
AGCAGGAAGCTCCCACTTCAAAATCTGTAAGATTTAAGTGGCGAGAGCATGTCACAGAAGCTATTCGTCTGGCAAAGCCCAATATCGAACTGAGTGCCGAAAAGACAACCGCAATGTTGTATACACTGGCTGATAAATTCTTAGATAAGGCTGAGTTAGACGAAATTAAGGAGGTAATCAGAATGACCAGACTTGGACAGATGTTAATGGATGAGGGAATGGAACTTAAAGAAACCGACTCCATTAAAAAACTTATGAAAAATATGAACTGGACCATTGACCAAGCAATGAACGCCCTGGAAGTTCCTGAAGATAAACGTGAAAAATACCGCAAGACAATCACTCCTGACAATTGACGGATAAAAGTACCGCCATATTGACTTCTTATAGGTCAATATGGCGGTATTTTTCATCTTATCTGTATTGTCAAATTGTCTCCTATTGGTATTGCTGAATCTATAGGGCTTTCGCCTCCATCATATACATAGGTTGTGGATTCTTCGTAGATATCATCAGAGGGATCCTTATCCATTTTTTCTTCAGACACCTGATGCGCTGTGTCGTTTTTTACTTCATATAACTGTAATGTGATTGTGTTTGCTTCCGGGGAGATTTCTTCATATCCGGGATATAGACCTATCGTTTGCCGGAACATAGTTTCCTGACCATTTCTTCCTGTTTCCTGATAGCAGATTTTGTTTCCCTGATCGTCTGTTCCAATCAGATAATAATCACTGTCAATATATACTGTTCCATGATACATTCCGTAAATTGTACTTTCAAATGGATTCCATCTGAATTCTGTGAGATTCAGGACATTGGAATCCATTTTAATATTCTGATTCAGATTTAAATCCACAGTGTTTTTTTCCAGCTCTTCTTTTGATGTTTTAAGTTTAAATGTATAAGGTTCTGTATCAGCCTGTGTTTTCTGAACATTTTCCCATGTATCAGCATCGTCCATTGCAATCGGCCAGACTTTGAACTCTATGTTTACAGTTCCCTCAGTGTTGACTTCTTCTCCGATTGTAAAATCTTCCACTGTTATTGGATTTTCTGAGAAAGCATTAACTGTTCTTTGGCCTAAGCCCTGCTGAATTTCCTGACCGTTAATGCATACTTCTGTATATAAAAGTTTGTCTTCCACCGCATCCTTCATATCTGCGTCTAAATCTTCGCTGTCGGAATACGCAATCCATAAATTTTTGCTGTCCATCACAATCTCATTTAATGTTATGGTGATTCCATCTCTTGAAATGCTTTTTCCTACAACATTTGTATAAGAATCGGTATCACCGTTCTTAATTCCCAATGCCTGTCCGATCCATGAAGTTACTCTCTGTAATGCTGCTTTTACATCTTCCTGATATCTTAATGTGCATCCAACCATAATAAGCAATATGATCCCGGCGACTGCTGTTTTCCAACTCCTTTGTATATGGAAAAAACGATGCTGTTTTTTCCATGGTCTGGAAGCTTCGTAAATATATTTATCATCCAGATCACCAATCAGTTCTAATGTCTTAAATCCTTTTTCCATATAAATGTTTCACCCTTTCCCATAGTTTCTTTCTGCTTCGATAGAGACTGGATTTGATTCTGCTTTCCGAAATTCCATGCCGGGCTGAAATTTCGCTGATGCTGTCCATATACCAGTAGCGTCGTATAAAAATGTCACAATCACCTTTTTTCAGGGATTCCAGAAATTTTTCAAGGATTTCCAGAATCTCTTTTCTCTGGATTTCATCATTCAAAGAATATGCTGTTACATCCTCTATCTCTTCCAGTTCTTTGCATAATTCTAATATGTGCTCTGTTGACCGTTTTGCAGCTTTTTTCCTGCGAAAACAGTCAATTGCCAGGTTTCGGGTTATTTTTCCAAGAAAAGCAGACAGAATTGCCGGTTTTCTGGGTGGTATGGAGTTCCATGTGGCTAGCCATGTATCATTGACACATTCATTGGAGTCTTCTTTATCATACAGAACATTCCAAGCAATACTAAAACAGTACCTGCTATATTTTTCTTCGGTCGCCTGTATGGCTTTTTCTGATCTGTCAAAATACAGATTGATAATTACTGTATCTTCCACTTTTTTCACCTCACGTTTCTTTTATTTGCCTTCATAAGATAAGACGGATTTTGAATGGTAAAGTTGCAATTTTAATAAAAATAATTTTCTTTTTCCAGAGTAAATAATACACTGTCGAAAAGTCAACCTGTCTTTTCACAATTTCGACTGGAGAAATGAAGTATATTCTGGTAAAATGAGCATATAAAGGAGGACAAACGTAAATCCTTACAAATGATAAAAGACAAAAGAACAGCCGAAGACATTTTCAAGGCACGAATGAGGACTATACTTAACAAATAGGGGAGTACCTAACCGATTTATCTGAAAGATAAGAATGCAGATGAAGTATTCCGGAAATTAAAGCAGAAGCAGGATAACGGTGAAGCTTTTAGAGGGTGTAAAAATTCTTGTGTCTATGGAAAGTAAATCTTTCTGATAAGAAATAGATATGTAAAATTTTGCTGTCGAATTAATGATTATGCGGCTGTCGAATATATCTTTGTACTTACAGTATTGCCATGTAGGAAAATTATATACATCATTTTCGATTTTTTTGCATGACAAGTAAGGCATCATGATCATTGCCTTTTGTGGGCTCTGCCCACACCCGACCTCTGGAATAGGATCGGAAATTTCTGGCAATAATATAAATGCCGAAGGAATAGACAGAGAGCAGGAATGAGGGGCTTAAAAGAGCTTCCCCATTCCTGCTTTTCTTTTCTCTTACAGATAAGCAGTGAGCCGTTCTCCGTAAAGGACTATCAGCTGATTCAATACCTGATCCCAGTTCCGGTATCTCTGCGTCCACTTTTTGACTACGTTCTCGCTGGCAAGATACAGCATCTTTTCCAATGCAGGATCGCTTGGGAATACGCTTTTCGTTTTCGTGACTTTCCGATACTGGCGGTTCAATCCTTCTATGATATTTGTCGTGTACATAATGCGTCTGATATCATTAGAAAACTGGAAAAAGGAACTTACATCTTCCCAATTATTTTCCCAGTTACTGATCGCGTACGGATATTTCTTCCCCCATTTTTCTTTCATGTTCTCCAGCTCTGTTAAAGCGGCTGTTTCGTTCGGAGCATTGTACACTTCTTTGAAATCCGAGGAAAACTTTTTCAGATCATTATAATTTACATATTTGAAAGAATTGCGTAGCATATGGATCACACATCTCTGGATCTCTGCCTGCGGATAAACTGCCTGAATAGCTTCTTTAAAACTCGGAAGACCATCCACGCAGAAGAAAAGGACATCTTTTACTCCGCGGTTCTTAAGATCATTAAGCATCCCAAGCCAGAACTTGCTGGTTTCATTTGCGCCTGCTGTGATGCTGAGGATATCTTTGTATCCCTCCACTGTAACGCCAAGAACTACATACGCAGCACGACTCAGGATTCTGCCATCCTCACGTACTTTATAATGAATACAGTCCATAAAGACAAACGGATAAACCGGGTTCAGAGGACGGGACTGCCATTCCTTAACCTGAGGAAGTATCTTGTCTGTGATCTTGCTGACCATTTCAGCTGATAGCTCAATTCCATAAAGATCCTGGAGCTGGTCGTGGATGTCACGTGTACTCATACCACGGGCATATAAAGAGATCACTTTTTCCTCAATCCCGGAAATATCTCTCTGGTATTTAGGGATGAGTTTTGGTTCAAACTCACCGTTACGGTCTCTTGGTACATCGATTTGAAATTCACCGTATTGACTCTTTAAGTTTTTTGTAGAATGACCATTTCTTTTATTGTCTGTCTGTAGATCTCCCTTATGGTTTTTCTCGTAGCCAGGAGTTGCATCCAGTTCTGCCTCCATCAGCTCCTGCAGGATATCCTTGAAACTGTCTTTCAGAAGCGTGTATATATCTGCAACGCTATTAATGTTGTTTCCTGAGATGATCTGTCGAATTTGTTCCTTTGCAACTGCCATAAAAAATACTCCTTTTCGATAAGAATTGTCATATCTGAATTCTTACCAAAAAGGAGTTATTTTTTACCAAAAACACAAACTATTTTACACTACCAGCTTTTACGGAAGATGATTACTCAGCTCTTTCCCTGACACCATTGATGTCCGGAAAAATGACCCGCAAGGATATATAATGGTATCATTTTGACAGATGCCACTTATTTTGTTTAACTGTTCTTGATCTCTTTTTCAATTCGTTCCATGATTATATCCGTTACCGCTTTTGCCCTTTTCCTCACACTATTACTATATTCTTTAGCCGCATTATACAACAATATATCTGTCTCATTCTGGGCATTATCTATACTTTCTTTAAATCTTTTGTTTTCCTTAAAAGTTTCATATGGTATTATCATACTAACCTCCAACTATATCTTTTAATTATCTTCGTTTTTTCAATATACCATTTTCCATTTCATATACTTCATCACACAACACATCAATATCCTCTCTATTATGGCTTGCCAGGATAATCAGTTTTCCCTCGTTTTTCATCTGCTCAAACAGTCCCCTCATTTCCTGTACCCCATTTTTATCTAAACCGTTCATAGGTTCATCCAGTATTAAAATATCTGGATTTTCCATAATCGCCTGACCGATTGCTAAACGCTGCCGCATACCAAGAGAATATTTTCCTACAGGAATTTTTGAACGTGGTTCAAGTCCCACCTTTTCCAGAACGGAATACATGTATTTTTTATTCAGTTTATTTCGGATTGTATACAGAAATTCCAGATTATGAAACCCGCTCCACTGGCGCAAAAAACCCGGTTCTTCTATAATAATTCCGGCATTCTGCAGCATGTCGGCATCTTTCCCCATACATTTCCCATTTACTCTGATTTCTCCTCTGTCACAGTAAAAAAATCCGCAGATACATTTGAAAAGTACGGTTTTGCCAGACCCGTTATGTCCTACGATTCCGTATATTTTTCCGCTTTCACAGGTCAGCGATACATCTTTTAACACTTCTTTTTCCTTAAAGCTTTTAAATACATGATTTACTTCAATCCTCTGTTTTTCCATCTGTCCTGTCCTCCTGTCTGTAAGCTACGCGTCCTCATTTTCCCAGTGAAACTCTGTATGTTTTACTTTACAGAAAATTATCACAGACATGAAAACAACCGCAACAATTAAAAATGTAAAAATATATGTCAGGGAAGGGATTCGATAACGTCCGCTGACAGGCGTCGCGCTTAATGCCACCTCCGCCCAGTATGTAGGTACAACATGCGCCACAATCAGTTTCCATTCCCCATATATATTCTCCACAATAAATAATGCAACCACACTCATCATTGTCACTGCGACTGCAAGGATTTTACCGGCATACAAACTGATAAGAAACATCAAAATGCCAAGAAACGTACATATCAATGTACATATCAGGACAGTAATTATCATAAGCTGTACCGGCGTAAATTTCCCAAGAATCCCATAATGGAAGCGAAAATCAAGCATTTGCCCCATTCCAAATCCAAATCCCTCATCTGCTCTTTGCGAAGCGAGCGTTTTTATAACTTTTCCCCAGTCTGTCGAAAATTCTATATGTCCCCAAAACGGAAGAACAGCTGCGATTGCAGACAGGATAACTGCAAAAAAAGACCTTATCAGGATACCGGCAATCTGGCTGAGTGCCCAGCGTTCCCTCCCGGTACGGATTACCTGATACATATTAATATGCTGCATAAATGGAACATCAGAATGAATATAAACAATTCCTACATAAAAAATAGATAAAATTCCAAATGAGGACATATAAAAAGGAAAAATGCACCATGAAATCGGATAATTTTTTTCCTTAACAAACTGTAAATATGGCTGATCATACGTCCACGACAAGATTAAAAACGCCGCGCAGAAAGTCGCAAATTTAACATTAAATATTTTTTGCGCAGAAGTTTTCATTATGTATTTTAATGTTTTCATATAGTCCTCCCTCCGCTACATTTTCTTTTTCAGCCCCCAATAGCACCCCGCGGCTGATAGAGCGGAAATGCCCACTGATATAACCGTCAGAAACAAAAGGTTTACTCCGTCACTTGCAAATATTTTCGTATACGCATAAAAAGCGTAGATATTGTAATCAGCTATATTCACAGATACCAGAACGCGAAATGCCAGTACCGGAAAGACAAGAACCAGCACAGTATTTGATATAAACACAGAACATAAGGCAGCCATATTCGACAATGCCCCCGCAATAAGCCCCAGATTCAATGCGTACAGCGTACAGTATAAAATTACATGTCCCTCTTCCAGAATGCTTCCATAACAGCCGTTTAATTCTATTCCATACGAATCTATACTCCAGTCTGTCCACGGAACATATGTACGACACAAAAACAGAAACAAAACTGATCCCAATATCATAATGCTCAGTGAACTGATATAGATAACGGTTGTTTTAGATAGTACATATGACTTTAAGCTTCCTCTTATCACATTGTAACGAATATACTTATGCTCCTGTTCTTCCGGATATACCCCTGCAAATGGAAAAGCGCAGAAAGAATATGCAATCAGAAATCCTGTCATATTTGTAGAATACACATAGGTAGACAGTACGTTTCCATTTTCAAGCCCTTTTTGAAACAACACGCTTTCCAGAGAAAAAAACAGGATTGCCACTACACCAACAATTCCAGCCAGCCATCGATAACTTTTTCCAAGCCGGCGAAAATCTGTCCGAAGGTAATTTATAAAACACTGCAAAATTATCACACTCTCTTTCTCAGGCAAAATCTGGTATGACAAGCGTTGCTAATTCAGGAAAATTTCAGTTCCTGTAACCGCATTAAGCAAAGCAACCTCCATAGAAGTACCGTCTGTTACTTCAAAATACCAGACCGGCTCTGCCGCTAATTTCTGACCCTCATCAAAATAAGTCCGCAGGACTAATTTTGCATAAGTCACCGTATAAACGGCATCGTCTAATAAAGCACTGTATTTTTCTTCCAGTATATCTGCAATTTCAGGGAACTTCAGAAACTCCAGGGTTTCATCAGAATGTTCAAATATACATGGCGCTTCTGTCAGTGCCAGACTCAACATACCCTGTTTTGTGTAAACAGCAGATATGGGCGCTTTCTGATAGCTTTCAAACGCCCGTGACATCGCGCTTGTTATCCACGGCGGAAGAACCTGCAGTCCCTCATAAAGCTGCCACCCATATATCTCATAAGAATTATTGGCTTCTGTCCAGCCGTCCTGTTTTGCCCTTTGACTGTCAATCATTCCGTCATCTAAAGCTCGCTTCTCCAATATTGCATAATCTTCTCCGCTGGTAGAGAACCAGTCAAACTGATATTCATCAACAGGGCAGCCCAGTGATCTTAATTCTTCTTTTACCTGTTCTGTGCAATCGTCTCCTGATGCAAATTTAAAATTATCTTTTGGAGCGCTGCGTTCGCTCATTCTCACTACCTGTCTGTATATTGAGGATTCGGGTGTATTGTACAGAAACACTCCCGATAACCCTATCACTGTTCCGTCCTCCAATATATACGTATCATTTCCTTTTTCATTTTCAATAGTTGGTTCGTCATGATATTCTTCTGTAACTACTTTTCCCTCAACATATTTTTTGTAAGCTGTTTCTGCATCAATGTTAGAAACACCTTTTATAATAGGGGCGTGGAAGTTGGTAACTTCAAATTTCTCCGGAACGTTTACTACACACTCAAATTTCACCTTCTCTGTTTCCTCTGAATATGATTCCGGAAAAAAATCTCCGTCTTCGCTCTGTACCGTCTCTCCTTCCGGCTCTGTTTTTGCCTCCGTTTCTTTTTCACAGCCCCCTAAACACATACATATTCCCAGCACTATCATTGCTTGTCTCAAGCCTTTTCTCATATAGTCCTCCTTGAAAAAACGAAGGCGGATTTCTCTGCCTTCATCTACAGTTTTATTTACGGTGTGAAACGTCCCCTAACATTCAATCCACTTGTTCCACTGGTAGCATACATCTCGTATGTATAATTAGGCGCTGCATAAGATGTGTAGCTGGCAGAGGAAGCTCTTGAACCAGAAGAAATATACGCCGAATTGGAGCTTGTTCCCTGTCCTGCTTTTCCAGATCTGCATCTCAATGTACCGCTTTTATTAAACGATGTTCCTGTTACATAGAATCTCTGTTCTGTATCCGCTTTCCTTACTGCATAAGAGTATGGATCACCCGGAATCGTCACATTAAATGAAACTGTATCCGCACTTGCTGTAGCTGCTGTCCCCAGCACACACATTGTTGCACTTAAAACGCAAAGTGTTCTTTTAATAATTTTTCTCATAAATCATTTCCCCTTTCTAAAAAAGTTTTTCAGTTATTAAACAACATTGGCACCAACTTGTTTGTTGAATTTACTATAGCATAGAATTATCTCTTAAAACGCACCTTGCCAAAAACTGTATATAATTGTGTCAAAAATGGAACTTCTGTCAAGACTAATGCCTTTTTGTATATTCACACTTTTTTCTTTATTCTCCTATATAAATTATTTATTAGGTACTATATTTCCATAATCCAGCTATCATTGCAATCGCAATCATCACTTGACTCCAAATAATTGCATCTACGACAATTCTTTGGTTTACCCATATTCCCACTAGCATTACGATTCCATTACATAACAAAATTTTCTTTGTATTATTCGCATACTTTTTGCGTGCATCTTCGTCTAAACAATGAATAGTATTTTCTACTGGGGCATATATCCAAATAAATATAACAGTAATAATCCATATTATTATAAACATTATATTTGATAAAACTATTGTTTTTTTCAAAAAGACAACCATGTTCATCATTGCTGTCGATAGAAAATAACAACGTAATTCTGTATCTGCATGATATCCTCCAGCATAAGGTCTCAAAAAAAATATCCCCCAAAATACCAATAATACAAAAGGCAGTTCTTTCCAGAGTATTCCACAAACTACTGTTGTCAATAAATTAAGTAATATCAGAAACCCCTGATGCAATCCATATTGGATAATTTCTCGTTCTTCCTCATCATGTCCAATTTTTTCTATCAATCGTATTGAGAATTTTTTTCTATGCTTTTCCATTAAAAACCTCATTTTCTTCAAAAACACAGTTGCCACAAACTACTATGTTTTCATAAGAAAACTCTATAGTCTATGGCAACCTGATTACTTTTATTGTTCCTAAAAGGAACTATATACTTCCATATTTTCTTTAAAAAATCAACCAATTTACAAAATCACGGTTTTTTCAGCTTTTTGACGGCACATGGAAGTTCTGCCTGATAACCGTAATACGGACATGTTGTATTTGCATCACGCTCTGCTAACTTTATAGCAGTATTTTTTACTATTTTCATACCCAATTTCAAAATATCTTTTTTCATGTTACATCCTCCTAAACATATATTTTTTATAACATACCATAAATTCTCTTCATATGCCTTTTATTGTCAAAAACTGTATATTTTTTTGTCAAAATTGGAACTAAAAAAGAGCCAAGTGGCTCTTTTTAGTTCTCTACAATATTTGACAAATATAATAAAACCTGTACCCAAAATCGTTTTTCCGTATATTCAATCTTTATATCTCCACCACATGCTTCTACTACCTGTTTCACACTTTCCAAACCTAACCCGTGAATAGATGTATCAATTTGGCTGGTTTGAAATATATTACCTTTTTGCACAATTGAACCACTATAACTATTTTCTATCAAAATAATCAGGATATCTTTTTGCACACGCACACTAATGGATAAATACTTTTCATCAGATTTACTCGATTCCCTGACCGCATTATCTACCAAATTTCCTAAAATCACACAAATATTAAAATTATTTCTGTATAGTGATTTTGGAATCTGAATATCCAGATTCACAATTTTCAATAATTCATCCGCACGCCTGAGCATGTAATTTAAAACCCCATCAATTTCTTTATTCCCTGTCGAAACTTTTTCTGCTGGATTTAACATAAATTTTTCCATGTGTTCTAAATATCTCATCATATCCTTATTCTTATCCTGCTGTGCCATAGCAGATAATTCTATTAAATGATGCTTCATATCGTGACGCAATTTTTTAATATGCTCCTGAGATTCCTGCACCACATCAAGCTGATGTGCATATACATCAATTATCTGCTCCAGTTTCTTCTCATTCATTTTCGCCACATAAAATTGGGTTAATGTGTAATATAAATAAAACAAAAATGAATTGATGAGTATCAAACTGAATGCTACTGTAAGAACTACAGGTTTGTTATTTTCTGTTAAAGTTGCAATGCTGTGCATACAAACAATGCTAACCAAGGGAATCATACCCAATATGAATACATTCATAAGTGGTAGAGAATCCTGCGTTTTTTTCTTTGTAAATTCTGAAAAAAAAGCAGTTGGAATTAAAATCGCCAAGCTAGTTATAAATTGATAAGCTGAGCCTACTCTTTGTCCGGGAACATATCCTGCCAACAGTTGAACAACTATAATATCTGCTAGTAAATTAATAGAATATATAATAAATGTCATTAGGAATTTTTTAGACAGCTTTATCTTATACGGGCATGCCAGTAGAAATAAAGCAATGACATTCGAAATTATATTCAAATTTGGCGATTCAAATATAATACTAACAATATAAGTCCCAATACATGCAAAAGTATATAGAATCCAATTATATTTCCATAGACATTTTTCTCTGGCAGCAAAAAAATCTATGTACCTTTTAACTGCATAAAATCGAATTCCATTTGAAAACAATATAAGCAACAGTTCAGCTATCATTACGAATTTCATTTGCCATACTCTCCATTAGTTTTCTTCTTATAGCCACACGGTTCGATCTGCTAATATCCAACACATCTCCGTTTATCATTTTTATCCATTTATAAGTAATTTCTTTCGCATGGCACATATTGATCAAATATGATTTGTGAATACGCAAAAACAACCCCTCTGGACACATCTGTTCAATCTCAGATAACTTACCATAAAAACTTTCTATTTTCTTTTCCATTACAATATTAATTTTTCTTCCATCACTTTGAAAATACAAAATATCTTTGTACATAATTCTGTAACTATTTCCTTGATTTTTATACTCAAAATTGCACTCATTTTTTCCAATAATACTAAATATTTTCTCCATAACATGATACAGCCGTTCTTTTTTTATTGGTTTTATCAGAAAATCAAATGGCTGGTTTTGAAACAGTTCTAAAGCATATTCCTTTTTAGAAGATATATATATCATAAACATATCTGTATTCCTCAATATATCCCTGATATATTTTCCGACCTCAACCCCATTCATTCCCGGAAGTTCAATATCTAAAAAAAGAATGTCTGGAGCTTTTTCTTTTTTCAAATATTCTGTCAAAGTATCTCCATCAAAAAACACGTCCACTTCCAACTTTATACATTTTTCGAACGCAAAAAAACTAAGCATTTTCTCTATCTCTGAACAAGTTACTTTCTCATCATCGCATATTACTACTCGCATTATTTCTCCATCTCCTGCTATTCCGTATATTACTCTATTATTTTTATCCATGCAAGCTACTCCTTTCAATTTTTCATAAACTTCATCTTTAGAAGTATGTTAGAGCGTGTCTGAAAAACATTTTAAATTGTTTATTTTAACCAAATTAATATTGA
>NZ_JAJDMI010000065.1:0-12467 GCF_020593505.1 Blautia sp. DFI.3.45 | reverse complement strand
GTCAGTATCCTATTTTCATTATAGGCTGAGATAAGCTTTCATGATTCGTTGACAACTGAATAAAGCAGACAGATACGTTTGTGAGATAGCGAGCCACGGGGACTGTACGCCACGACCTTTCCAAAAGAAAGCGAGCGACCCACGCAGTGATCCGAGAGCGACTGTTGGAAAAGTCGTTTTGCCATGACCTATCCTCACAGAATAATGATACGTCCGCATGGTGCGGTTCTGCCCACAAGAATGGGAATAGTTGAGATACTAATGGAGCTTTCCAAAGCCGTCTGTCTGCTTGTAAAAAAACAACACACAGTAAAGGGGGTGCATAGATTATGAACAATACTGATGTGCCTATCTGGGAAAAATATACGCTGACGATTGAAGAAGCGTCTAAATACTTCCGCATTGGCGAAAAAAAATTGCGTAAATTAGCCGAAGAAAATATTGACGCTGGCTGGGTTATCGTGAACGGTAATCGTATTCAGATTAAGCGAAAACAATTTGAAAAAATCATAGATACATTGGACGAAATCTAATGTCATTGAGCCGTAGATATGGTATAATAAAGTATAGCGTATCACGGCTCATTCCATGACGGAAAGGAGCTTTACACTATGTCTAATGTAAAACGAAAAGACAGTAAAAATCGCAATTTGCGTAATGGAGAGAGCCAGCGAAAAGACGGAAGATACGTTTATAAATATACTGATATATACGGAAAGCCACAATTTATCTATTCTTGGAAACTTGTACCGACAGACAAGACACCTGCTGGAAAGCGTGATGATATTTCATTGAGGGAAAAAGAAGCACAGATAAAAAAAGACCTTAACGACAGTATCGACACAGTCGGCGGTAAAATGACAGTCTGCCAGCTTTACGAGAAAAAGAACAGCCAAAGAAAGAACATCAAGAGGGCTACCGAAAAGGGACGACAGTATCTTATGAACGCTCTGAAAAATGACCCATTGGGTATGAGGGCGATTGATACTGTTAAGCAGTCGGACGCTAAAGAATGGGCTATCAGAATGAGTGAAAAAGGATATGCCTATAAAACAATTGATAACTATAAGCGTTCCTTGAAAGCGTCATTTTACATGGCGATACAAGACGACTGTATCAGAAAGAACCCATTTGAATTTAAGCTAAGTGATGTTCTGGAAGATGATACGGAGCAGAAAGTTATCCTTACACCAGAGCAGGAAGAACGCCTGCTTGCCTTTATGGAAAAGGATAAGATTTACAGCAAGTATTATGATGAGGTTGTGCTTCTGTTGGAAACGGGACTTCGTATTTCTGAATTTTGCGGACTGACGACGCATATTGATATGCAGAACAAAATACTCAATATAGACCACCAGTTATTGAAAGACAGCGAAATCGGCTACTATATTGAAACTCCAAAAACCAAAAACGGAAAACGGGAACTTCCATTGACAGAACGGGCTTATCAAGCAATCCAAAGAATACTAAAGAACAGAGGAAAGGCACAACCGCTGATTGTAGGTGGTTACAGCAATTTCCTATTCTTAAACCGTGAGGGCTTGCCTAAGGTTGCAGGAAACTATGAGGGTATGGTGCGAGGGCTGATTAAGAAGTATAACAAATATCACACGGACAAGTTACCGAACATCACACCACATTCATTCCGACATACTTATTGTACAAATATGGCAAACAGAGGAATGAACCCAAACACCCTGCAATATCTCATGGGACACGCCAACATAACCATGACACTTGGCTATTACGCACACGGTACATTTCAATCTGCAAAAGCAGAACTGGAAAGACTGGCTTGTTAATATCGGAGCGTATATTTACTACTCATTTACTACTTTTGGTTGCATTTTCATGCTGGTAAATGCCAGCTTATGCAAGGTATCTTCCGAAAAGAAAATACCGATAAAGCCCTAAAATACGGGATATATCGGCATTTACCAACTTATGAAAAGATAATCAGAAATTTAGTAAGTTTTTGTTATAAACATTTTCTTTTTTTACACGAATTTTATACTTCGTGTGCTATGATAAAACTATAAATCTAGAAATTCAAAAAGGAGACTATCATGCACATTTTAATTATAGAAGATGAAGAACAGCTCTGCCGTTCCATGGCAGAGGGGCTCCGCATGGACGGATACGAAACAGATACCTGCTTTGACGGAGAAGAGGGACTGGAATTATGTATGACAGAGAATTACGACCTGATCCTTCTGGATCTGAACCTGCCGGGAATTGACGGTCTGGAAATCCTGCGTCAGTTCCGTACCTTCAATACCAATACTCCTGTTCTCATACTCTCCGCAAGAGTACAGATCCAGGATAAGGTAGAGGGGCTGGATCTGGGAGCCAACGATTACCTCACCAAGCCATTTCATTTCGAAGAGCTGGAAGCCCGCATCCGCAGCCTTACCCGACGCAAATTTATCCAGGAGGATGTCTGCCTGAGATGCAGCCGCATTACCTTTGACACACGTACAAGAGAAGCCAGTGTAGATGGCACGCCTCTGGCTCTCACCAGGAAAGAAAGCGCACTTCTGGAATATTTTCTGCTTCACCGCAACCGGATCATCAGCCCTGAGGAAATGATCGAGCATCTCTGGGACGGCAGCGTGAACAGCTTCAGTAATTCCATCCGGGTGCATATTTCTTCTTTAAGAAAAAAACTGCGAACTGCCCTTGGATATGATCCTATACAAAATAAGATTGGACAGGGATATATTCTGGAAGAATAAAAATCATTCATATCTGTACAATAAATATTTTCAGATTTCAAATACTACTATGTCATTATAATGAAACGAAAGGATTTATCTATGAAATTTTATTCAGAAAAACTTTCCCCCCGCAGGCTCTCTCTCCAGTGGCGGCTCACATTGCTGATCTCCGGGCTGGTTATCACAGCCTGTGCACTGATGTATTTCTTCATCAGCCGTTCTGCTGTGACCGGCCTGGAAGGGATCTCCGACTATGTGGTTCTGGTCACCCCCGATAATTCAAACCCGATCTCCATCAATGTAGATCCAAAAATCCTCATCCCTGATCTGGAAAACCAGATCCAGAATACCAAAAACAATTTTTTGTTCCAGAGCATGATTGCCACAGGTATCATTATTCTTCTCAGCAGTATCTGTACCTGGTTTGTCACCAGAAGAGCCCTGGCTCCTCTGCGCAGATTCAGCGACAGGATCAGCCAGGTACAGGCACAGAATCTGTCTGAGCCGCTGGAAGTCCCACTCTCAGAGGATGAGATCTCACGTCTGACCAGATCCTTTAATGACATGCTTGCCCGTCTGGACAATGCCTTCTCTGCACAGAAACAGTTTGTGGCAAGTGCAGCACATGAGCTTCGCACACCCTTAGCTGTAATGCAGACAAATCTGGAAGTTTTTTACAAAAAACCGGAACACGCACCCCAGGAATACGACAGGCTTTTCACCATGCTTCAGGAACAGACCGGACGGCTTTCCCATCTTGCAGAAATCCTGCTGGACATGACAGGTCTTCAGACTGTAGAGCGTTCTGACACAATTTCCCTTGCAGCACTCACAGAAGAAGTTTTCTGCGATCTGGATCCGGTTGCAGACAAGCATCAGATCCGGCTTATTCAGACAGAAGGTGACTGTACTGTTACAGGCAGCTATATCCTTCTGTACCGCGCAGTCTATAATCTGGTTGAAAATGCGATCAAATATAACCGGCCTTCCGGTTCCGTTACTGTAAACATTCATTCTGCAGAATCTGCAGTCCTGGAGGTAACTGACACAGGCATCGGTATCTCCCCTGAAAATCAGGAAAAAATCTTTGATCCCTTCTACCGTGTGGACAAATCCCGCAGCCGCGCCATGGGCGGTGCAGGTCTGGGGCTTGCTCTTGTAAGCGAGATTGCCAGACAGCACAACGGCCAGGTAAAAGTAACCCAGAGCAGCGAAAAAGGCAGTACCATTGCCCTGATACTGCCTAAATCAACTGACTATTGATTTTTTCTCTTATTTATTTTTTTCCAGAATCTGAATCAGTTTCTGTGTATCTTCCATAGTAGTAGCCCAGCTTGTGGCAAAGCGGATCACAGAGTGTGTCTCATCATACTTCTCCCAGAATCCGAACTCCACATCCTGGGCTATTTTTTTCATTACCTCATTGGACACAATACAGAATATCTGATTGGTGGGAGTATCCAGAGAAAGCTGATATCCATACATCTTCAGTGCATCCTTGATCTGCTCTGCAGCTTCCATTGCAGGTTTGCCGATCCGCAGGTACAGCCCGTCCGTAAACAGCTCACCAAACTGGATTCCTGCGATCCGTCCCTTGGCAAGCAATGCTCCATGTTGCTTGATGATCGTAAAGAAATGAGGAATCCGTCCTTTCTGCGGTATAACCACTGCTTCTCCAAACAATGCTCCGCATTTGGTTCCTCCAATGTAAAATACATCGCTAAGTTCTGCCAGATCAGTGAGAGTCACATCATTCTCCGGGCTTGCCAGTGCATAGGCAAGGCGAGCGCCATCCACATAAAGGGGAAGATGATTTTCCCGGCATACTTTGCTGAGAGCTGCTAATTCTTCTCTGGAATACAGGGTACCATATTCTGTTGGCTGGGAAATATATACCATCCCGGGCATTACCATATGCTCATAATTGGCATCATCATAGAAATCCTTCACCAGCTTCTCAATCTGCTGTGCAGAGATTTTTCCATCTTTCTGCGGTACTGTCAGAACCTTATGTCCACCAAATTCAATAGCGCCAGATTCATGGGTTGCAATATGACCTGTATCCGCAGCCACAACTCCCTGATAGGATTTCAAAAGTGCATCGATCACTGTGGCATTGGTCTGTGTTCCACCAACCAGCAGAAATACATCTGCCTCCGGTGCATTGCAGGCTTTTCTGATCTTTTCTTTCGCATCTTCTGTGTATGGATCCTGACCATAGCCCACTGTTTTCTCCAGATTTGTCTCCATCAGCTTTTTCATGATCGCAGGATGTGCACCCTCCATGTAGTCACTGGCGAAATATAAACGTGATTCTGTATTTTCCATTTTTATCGTTATGTCCTTTCACTGCACTATTTGCGCATTTGACTTTTTTATTCATAGCTTCTGTTCTGTACCGGAACGCTATTCATTCTGTTACTCTATTTTTCTTAGCATTTCTCCCATCTGCTCTTCTGGCTTTCACAGATGGAGTTCCACTGACAATTCCCACAGATTTCTTTCCTCTTTCCTGATGCCAGGATTTTCTTTTGAACAACATCTGTAAAATCATCAAATTCCATAATCTGTCCATTTTCCAGACCGCACAGTTCCAGCACTGCATTGTCATATGCTTCTACAAGCGAAAAGGAAGAACAGCATCCTTTTTCATTATTGGGACAGGCAGAACAGATCTCGTCTGTATCTGCATGAAGCTGTATCTTTGCTCCCTTCTGGAAAATATCCAGCATTTCCTGCATATGTGCGGAAAACCCATTACTGTATCCCTCACCCTTGAAATATGCAAGGCACATTCCATGGTGAGGGCGTAGTGGAATATTTTTTATAAAAGACATCTTTGTGCACCCTTCTCCTTAATTTTTTAACATATTAGATACTTTAACACAAAGCGTTTTTATTGACAACTTTTTTAATTTTATAGTTTACAATCCAATAATTCTATATACTGGTCGGATTTCATCAGACTTACTGGATAAAATCAGAAAAATCCTTTTTTACTTTTTCTTCATTTACCAGCCTTAGCTACCCTCATATTATAAAGAAAGGTACCCAATGATGCCAGAATAATCAGCACATATCCTGTAACGCTGTACTTATCCGGAATCTCTCCAAACAGGATAAATCCCAGCATCGTGGCAAAAATAATCTGCGAATAATCAAAAATGGAAATCTTCCCTGCAGGTGCATAGGTGTATGCAGCCGTAATCGTAAACTGTCCACCCGCTGCGAATAATCCTGCCATCAGCAATGTCACAAGCTGCTTCATATTCATGGGTGTGAAATGGAACAACATCCACGGCACAACCGACAAACAGGAGAAAAATGAAAAATAAAACACGATAACCGGTCCCTTCACTCCGTGAGTTCCCAGTACACGCACCATCGTATAGGCAATTCCTGCCCCCAGTCCACCGCAGACTCCTATCAGTGCCGGAACAAGTGCCGCATTCTGAAATCCCGGTTTCACTACAAATAAACATCCTATAAACGCCAGCGCAACACACGCAGCCTGCACCGGTCTGATCTTTTCCTTTAACAAAAGGAATGAAAAAATAATCGCAAAAAACGGAGATAACTTATTCAGAATCGATGCATCTGCCACCAGAAGATGATCAATTGCGTAAAAGTTACACAGAATCCCCAGTGTCCCGCACACACAACGCAGGATCAACGGTCCCCAGTATTTCTTATCCACCTTCGGCACTGTACGATTTTTACAGAGAATCACCGCTGCAAACACCGCCGCCACCAGATTCCGGAAGAAACTCTTCTCCACAGACGGCAGATCACCTGCCAGACGTACACTCACATTCATACAAGCAAAGAAAAACGCCGACAGGATGATCATTATCATACCCTTTATGTAATTTTCCTGTTTCATCAGATTTAACCTGCCTTTCTGTCCATGCAGACAGCTTCTTTTTATCATATGCTGTCTGTCATCTACCTGTTAATCATAGCACGGACAATCGTTTTAGTACAAATAGATTTTTTATTTCAATTCGTCCTAAGCCATGATATGTTACTGTTCACTCCGTTCTCAGTAACACGCTTCGCGATGCACAGAATTTATGCTAATCGCATAAATTCGCGCGGTATATCTCGGGTTTTCTGTGACCTTCGCTCACAAAAAACACCTCGCGGGATATTACCAGTGAACAGTAACCATGATATACTATAAGAGCTATCGAACCTCCAGCAGAAAGGAGGTGAGTTTCATGGAAGAAATTCTCGTCACATTTCTTGTCTCTGTTTTAGCAGGCGTAGTTAGCTACTACATATGCAAATGGCTGGACGGCAGACACTAGACAGCAACAGCCCAAACGGAACAGCTCACCGTAACGAGCAAGAAAGCCCTCAGAGCTGCAACTCTGAGGGCTTTTATTTCTTTAGTTCGCTTCATGGAATCTCGTCACATTCCTTAGCTACTGTTAGTATATGCTGAAAAAAATAAAAAGTCAACTTAAAAATAATATTAGGTAGTGTAAATTTACGTTACTGTTCACTCCGTTCACAGTAACGTAGCCAAAATTCATTCCAGATTGCCTGCGGCAATGGAATTTTGGCTTGTATGTCTCGGGATTTTGGCATATTCATGCCAAAACACCTCGCGGGACAGTGGCGTGTGAACAGTAACAAATTTACTGTAGAAAATTTACCCTGCTTTTACATCCCATTGACTTTTCCAAAAGCTTGTGTTACTCTAAAGCGTGTTTGAAAATTGTAACGCACATCTTGCGTAAAGCATTTTTCAAATACGCTCTAACAAAAGAAAATCTGCATAATGGATAATAACAACGGGAGCCTGTGGGACAGGCTGAGAGGAAGATAGATCTTCGACCGCACCTGATATGGATAATGCCAGCGTAGGGACTGTATTTGTATATTAAAATCTGCCAGTGTGTTATTCCGGCAGATTTTTTTGCAGGATTTTATCTGCTTCCTGCACAACTGATAATGTCTGCTTCGGCAGACCAAATCTTCATTTCAAGGAGGTTCATTATTATGAACACAGACAGATCAAAAACACTCAGAATGGTCATGCTCGCCATGATGGTTGCCATCGGCGTTGTCATCTCACCTATTCTGAGAATCGAGGGTATGTGCCCTACTGCACACCTGATAAACATCGTCTGTTCCGTACTTCTGGGACCGTGGTATTCATTGCTTTGTGCCACTCTCATCGGAATCATCCGAATGATGTTTATGGGTATCCCGCCACTTGCACTGACAGGTGCCGTATTCGGCGCATTTTTATCAGGCGTTTTCTACCGCGCTTCTCATGGAAAGATTATCTGCGCAGTGATCGGTGAAATCTTCGGAACCGGTATCATCGGCTCTCTGGTTTCCTATCCTGTAATGGCATTTCTTATGGGCAGAAGCGGACTGAACGCATTTTTCTATACACCAATGTTTCTGGCAGCAACCTGCATGGGCGGCACCATTGCCTATTTCTTCCTGAAGGCCTTAAGTCACGCAGGAATGCTTGCCAAATTTCAACAAAGCCTTGGAGCAAAAGTATATGATCGTAAATCAGACAAATCCCAGACAATTAACCAGAGCAGCACAGCCGCTGATTCATTGCATCACTAATCCGATTTCTATTCATGACTGTGCGAATATTATTCTGGCGGCCGGAGGCCGCCCGATTATGGCAGAACATCCGGCAGAAGTAGCTGAAATCACCAGAAGCTCTCATGCACTGGCACTGAATCTTGGAAATATCACTGATGCACGTATGAAATCCATGCCTGAATCTCTGAAAATCGCTGCCAGTCTCCACATACCCGTTATGCTTGATCTGGTAGGAACCGCCTGCAGCAATCTGCGCTATGAATTTGCGCAGAAGCTTATGAACATCCACATGCCCGAACTCCTTAAAGGAAATATGTCTGAACTTCTTGCCATATCCGGACAGACTGCACATGCAATCGGAATTGACGCAGGTGTACAGGATGTGCTTACAGATGCCAATCGTTCCCATCTGAAAGAACTTTTCCAGGAAAAAGCTTCCCAATGGAATACCACACTTCTTATCACAGGCAAGGAAGATATGATCGTCTCCGCCAGTAAGTGTGAATTTATCACAAACGGTACTCCTGCCATGTCACAGATCACAGGAACCGGATGTATGCTTGGAATGATCTGTGCCACCTATCTGGCAGTTACAGACCCATTTACAGCTGCCGTCTCAGCAGCCAGAGAATTTGGCACAGCAGGAGAAAGAGCAGAGAAAAACAGCTCCGGACCCGGAAGCTTCCAGACAGAGCTGTTCGATCAGTTTTACAATCTTTTATAATCTACAGTTTATCAATAATTTTTTTCATAAAAAAGTTCCCGTCAGACAATATGGACAAATTTCTTCCATATCATCTGCGGGAACTTTTTTATACTATTTCCGCACTGCGCATTTTTCCCAGTTCTCGTCTCGCAAACACAATCGCCAGCGCAAATGCCGCTGCATCTGCGATCGGTCCTGCATACATCACTCCATCAATTCCCATAAACAACGGGAAGATAATGATCAATGGCAGAAGAAAAATCACCTGTCGTGTCAGAGACATTACAATACCCAGCTTCGCCATACCGATAGAAGTAAAGAAACCGGAAGATACCGGCTGGATACCGTTTGCAAAGGTCATAAACATAAATATTTTCAGATAACGTTCTGCAAACTGAAAATACAGATCACTTCCTGTTCCGAAGATACCCACGATCTGGTGTGGAAATATCTGGAAACAGAAAAAAAATATCGTTGCAATTACTGTACAGGCAGTTACAGAATAACGGTATGCCTGTCTTACTCTGTCATATTTCTTTGCTCCGTAGTTAAATCCCCAGATTGGCTGACTGCCCTGAGAAATACCAATACAGATTGCCATAAACACCATATTGACTTTGGAGATAACACCTACACAGGCAATGGGAATATCACTTCCATATACGGAATTTGCTCCATAATAACGCAGAATATTATTTAATACGATCTGCACGATCGCCATGGCAATCTGATTAATGCAGGATGCAAGTCCCAGAGAAATAATTGCTTTAAGATATGACAGCTTTGGTTTCAGCATCCCACCGGACAGATACATTTTGCGGAACTTACAGAAGTACACAATTACCAGAACTCCGGAAGCAACCTGTCCGATCACTGTTGCCCATGCAGCACCCTTAATTCCCCATCCGAATCCAAAAATAAACAGCGGATCCAGAATAGTATTGATGATCGCACCTATCATAATACAGACCATAGAATAAGTCGGACTTCTGTCTGCTCTGACCACATGATTCCCGCCGACAGACAAAATATAAAATGGAAGTCCAAATGCAGTAATACCTGTATAATCAACAGCATAAGGCATAACATCTGCAGTTGCCCCGAACAATGTCAGAAGTGGTTTCAGGAACATCAGTACAATCACAGCAAGTATCAGACCACTGATTGCCAGTGACGACAACGCAGTACCTGCAATCCCGCTGGCTTTCTTCTCCTGTCCTGCCCCCATTTCCAGATTATAATTTGATGCACCGCCAATTCCCAAAAGCAATGCCAGCGCAGTTGCGACCGTTGTAACAGGAAACGCCACATTTGTGGCTGCATTTCCCAGCATCCCCACACCCTGTCCAATAAAAATCTGATCCACGATATTGTACATCGCACTGACCAGCATACTGATGATCGCAGGAATCGCAAACTTCACGATCAATCCACCTACCGGTGCTATACCAAGCGGATTCTGTGCCTGCGAATTTATCTCCTGCGTACTTTGATTATCTTTTTCCAAGTAAACTCCATCCTCTCTCTACATATTCGATATAATTTCTGTCACTGCTATTTTGTAATAAAACACTTTTCAGGATAATCTCTATTATTTCCCTGCCCCACTATACCGTATCATTTACTTTAACATTTATTCTCTTTCCCTGCAACGTAAAAAGCATACCGACTCTTTCTGAATTTTTCAAAAGTTTACATACTTTTTGTCCTTTTTCTATCCGGTATCTCCTTGGAATCATTCCATATCGCTTCTTAAACTGCCGGAAAAAATAACTCTGGTTTTCATAACCGACACCCAAAGAAATTTCTTCAATAGACAAATCTGTCTGCCTCAACTGTCGCTTTTCATGGCTTTAGAATAACAAAAATAAGGACAGTTTTTCAGATTCTTATTAGACTGAAAAACTGTCCTTATTTTCTATTTATATCTCTACACCGAACAACTGCTCTGCAGTTTCGGTTAAAACCGCGTAGGTTTATTCACATACTTTGCCTTATACTTAGAATACACAATCGTCTGGTCCTTATACAGTCCATAGTATCCTGAAGCCGCATAACTGATAGAAACAGCAATCAGATAAAAAGGAACTCCCTTAAATCCAAACATTTCAAATGCGATCAGAATTGATGTGATCGGGCAGTTTGTCACTCCACAGAATACCGCCGTCATTCCACATGCAGCACAGATAGATGGCGAAAATCCCAGCCAGTTTCCCATCACACATCCTAATGTAGCTCCTATACAGAACGAAGGAACAATTTCCCCGCCTCGGAATCCTGCACGCATTGTCAATGCAGTCAGTACCAGTTTCCAGAAGAAGTCCAGAGGTCTTGCCTGTCCTTCCTCCACTGCCTTCTCAATCAGCTCTGCACCTGCGCCCATATAATCTGAAGTTCCCAGAAGTAATGTAATTCCAATCACCAGACAGGATCCCACAACTACACGCACATATGGATTCTTAAACCACCTTCCATATGCTCCGGCAACTCCATTCAGCACCATACAGAATACAATACTAATCACTGCACATCCAACAGCGATAGCACCCATTTTCAAACCCGTTTCAATAGTCAGCTTCGGAATATCCACTACATGAAAAGTCTCCGGTGTAACTCCCATTCCTGCCGCAAATCCGGATGCAACCAGGGAAGCAATCATACAAGGCATCAAAGCTGTATAATACATCACTCCTACACTGACTACCTCCAGTGCAAAAACAGCCGCAGCCATCGGTGTTCCAAACAATGCAGAGAATGCTGCACTCATACCACACATAACAATTACATGTCGGTCTTCCTCATCCAGATGAATCCAACGTCCAAGCTGATTGGCAATACTTCCACCAAGCTGTATTGCCGCACCTTCACGTCCTGCAGAGCCACCTGCCAGATGCGTAAGTGCTGTAGAAATGAAAATCAGAGGTGCAGATAAAATCGGCACATCGTCCTGTGATCTCACAGTAGAAAGCACCTGATTCGTACCTCCATCATCCTTACCAAATTTCTCATACAGGTATACAATAATTAATCCCATCACCGGAAGCAGATAGAACATCCATTCATTTTCTTTCCTGCAATTTGTCACACTCTTCAGCACAAAAGAAAACAGTGTACTCGCCGCTCCTGTAATACATCCTACAAGTACCGCGATCATCAGCCATTTTACAAGATTTCCCACATCACGCTGAATCTCACTACTATAATATTGAAGCTTTTTTTTCAGTAAGCTTTTCGCTTCCGTACTTTGTTCTTCCGTGTCATTCTCCTGATCTGCACGCTTTTCCTCTTTCTCCATTTCCCCCTCTTACCTTTCCTTATTATTTTACATACAAATTTGCTATTTCTATTTTAGCATACATTTTCCATATCTGCCAGAAAGATAAGACAGAGAAAATAAAGGTTATTGGAATTATATGTTACTGTTCACTCCGTTCACAGTAACGTAGCCAAAATTCATTCCAGATTGC
>NZ_JAJDMI010000064.1:0-12892 GCF_020593505.1 Blautia sp. DFI.3.45 | reverse complement strand
GGCAATCTGGAATGAATTTTGGCTACGTTACTGTGAACGGAGTGAACAGTAACAATCTGATTTTTTATGTTTAGAAACAGAATATATAAGATGTAGACCGAAAGAGAAAAAAATGCTATAATATTTACAGAGATGTGCATCTGCAAATTGTTGCGATGACAGAAACGAGGAGGGAATCATTATCGAGAGAATTGTGAAGAAAGGAGATTTATTACATGGCGGGATTTAAAACCAAAGTAACACCTGAAATTGAAAATCTGACGGAGGTTTGCAAGGAACATACAAGTCTGGATCTTTCTCTGTATGCAAAATATGATGTGAAGAGAGGTCTTCGTGATATTAATGGAAAAGGGGTTCTTGCAGGCCTGACTCAGGTTTCTAATGTGAAAGCCACAAAGATTGTTGATGGCAAAGAAGTTCCATGTGCTGGAAGTCTTTCCTACAGAGGATATGATATCAAAGATCTTACCAGGGGATTTATCGAAGATGACAGATATGGATTTGAAGAAGTTACCTATCTTTTATTATTTGGCAGTCTTCCGGATAAGAAACAGCTTGCAGATTTTACACAGCTTCTGGCAAATCAGCGGTCACTTCCTACAAATTTTGTGCGTGATGTTATAATGAAGGCTCCGAGCAAGGATATCATGAACGGGCTTTCCAGAAGTGTGCTTACTTTATATTCTTATGATACCAACCCTGACGATACATCATTGCCGAATGTGCTCAGACAGTGTCTGAATCTGATCAGTGTATTTCCGCTTTTATCTGTTTATGGATATCAGGCTTATAACCATTATATTAAAGATAAGAGTCTCTATATCCATAATCCGAAGAAAGAACTTACCACAGCAGAGAACATTCTGAGAATGCTTCGCCCGGATAAGAAGTATTCACATCTGGAGGCAAAGATTCTGGATATTGCGCTTATCCTTCATATGGAACATGGCGGAGGTAATAACTCTACATTCACAACTCATGTGGTTTCCTCATCAGGAACTGATACATATTCTGCGATTGCCGCAGCACTTGGCTCATTAAAGGGACCAAAGCATGGCGGTGCCAACATTAAAGTTGTCAGGATGTTTGATGATATGAAGAAGGAAGTTAAGGACTGGAAGGATGAAGACGAGGTCCGGACATATCTGAAGAGACTTCTTCATAAAGAGGCATTTGACCGGAAGGGACTGATCTATGGAATGGGACATGCGATTTATTCAGTGTCTGATCCGCGAGCTGAAGTTTTCAAGGCATATGTGGAAACTCTGGCAAGGGAAAAAGGCAGAATGAAAGATTATGCCCTGTATTCTATGGTGGAACGTCTGGCACCTGAAGTAATTGCAGAAGAGCGTCGTATTTATAAAGGTGTAAGCGCCAATGTAGACTTTTACAGCGGTTTTGTGTACAGTATGCTGGATCTGCCACTGGAATTATATACACCGATGTTTGCAGTTGCACGTATCGTAGGATGGAGTGCGCACCGTATGGAAGAGCTCATTAATGCAGATAAGATCATCCGTCCGGCATATAAGAATGTTCTGGAACCGGCAGTATATGTTCCTCTTAATGAACGCTGATCATAATGATTCAGTATTTCGGGGACAGCGTACTGTCAGACACTTATCGCTGATCTTGTTTTCAGAAAAATATAAATAAAGGAAATGACTACGGATGTTTAATTGCTTTTTTCCGGATGAATATCTGGATTCGACCTATGTGATAAACTTCGATGATCTGTATGCGCAGGGATACAGAGGACTTCTGTTTGATATAGATAATACTCTGGTACCTCATGGTGCACCGGCAGATGAGAGAGCATGTGCGTTGTTTGCACATCTGAAGGAACTTGGATTTAAATGCTGTTTTCTGTCAAACAACCAGTACGAGAGAGTTTCTTCTTTTAATGATGCGATAGGAGCGCAGTTTATCGAGAATGCACACAAGCCTTCAACAAAAAATTATATCAGGGCAATGGAACTTCTTGGGACAGACAGAAGTAATACAGTTTTTATAGGAGATCAGCTCTTTACTGATATATATGGTGCGAAACGCACAGGAATCCGGAATATTCTGGTGAAACCACTTAATCCGAAAGAAGAGATTCAGATCGTACTGAAACGATATCTTGAAAGAATTGTACTATATTTTTACCGCAAAGAGGAGGGGAATTCATGAACCATATTGTTATCATAGGATTTATGGGTTCAGGTAAGACAAGAGTAGGAAAACGGCTGGCAAAAGATTTCAATCTTCCTTTTGTAGACGTTGACCGCGTAGTATCAAAGAAGATGAACCTTACAATGAAAGAAATCTTTGACAGATTCGGAGAACCATTTTACAGAGCTCTTGAGACAACTGTGATCAAGGCACTGATCGATGATCCGGAACAGAAGATCATTTCTCTGGGGTCCGGTCTTCCGATGCAGGAACAGAATGCAAAATATATTAAAAAACTGGGAACTGTAGTATATTTGAAGGGATCTTATGCAACGTTGAAGAAGAGACTGGAAAATTCTAGCAGCAATCCTCTGATCGAGGGAGAAGACAAAGAAGATAAGATCAGGAAACTTCTTAAACAGCGTGATCCGGTTTATGCGAAGTTTGCAGATGTTGAGATGATCACAGGAGATAAGCCGTTTGAGGATCTGATTGCTCAGCTTGAAGAAAAATTAAAAACATGTGTAAAAAATAGTTGAAAAAAACAGCAGAATATTATAAAATTAAATAAGAGTGTGTCACAAAACTGAGAAAAGCACGAGAGGGACACACACTTTGAACGGCTGTTGTTGTCAAAAGACACAGCATTGCTGAACTGTACTATTAAGGAGGAAATATAACTATGATTTCAGCAGGTGATTTCAAAAACGGTATCACACTTGAAATTGACGGAAACGTATGTCAGATCGTTGAATTCCAGCACGTAAAACCAGGAAAGGGTGCTGCTTTCGTAAGAACAAAATACAAAAACATTATTACAGGAGCAGTTCTTGAGAAGTCTTTCCGTCCAACAGAGAAATTCCCGGCTGCACGTATTGAGCGTGTAGATATGCAGTATCTGTATGATGATGGTGATCTGTACTACTTTATGAACGTAGAGACATACGATCAGGTTGGTCTTACAAAAGATCAGGTTGGAGATTCTCTTAAATTCGTTAAAGAGAACGAGATGGTTAAGATCTGTTCCCACAACGGAAATGTATTTGCTATTGAGCCTCCTCTGTTCGTAGAACTTGAAGTTACTGAGACAGAGCCGGGATTCGCCGGAAATACAGCACAGGGTGCTACAAAACCGGCTACTGTAGAAACAGGTGCACAGGTTCAGGTTCCGCTGTTTGTTAATCAGGGCGACAAACTGAAAATCGATACAAGAACAGGAGAATATCTTTCTCGAGTATAATCAGGATGAAACCAGTTGTTTGTTTTGTCTGATCGACAGATGTAAAGAGATAAAAACTGCCATCGGTAAGATCCGGTGGCAGTTTTTTATCTCTGATTGAAAATAGGAGAAAAAAATATGGAATATGTAACACTTGGAAAAACCGGTCTCAGGGTTTCCAGAATGGGCCTTGGCGGGATACCGATCCAGAAAATTGATGCGGAAGGAACAAAGACACTACTGCATAAGCTGGCAGACCGGGGAGTAAATTATATTGATACAGCCAGAGGATATACGGTCAGTGAAGAATATCTGGGATATGCACTGGAAGGTATCAGGGACAGATTTATAATTGCCACAAAGTCCATGGCACGTACAAAGGAAGCTATGGCTGAAGATATTGAGAAGAGTCTTCATAATCTTCGTACAGATCATATTGAATTATACCAGGTGCATAATCCGAGTATGGAACAGCTTGATCAGGTGCAGGCGGCCGGTGGTGCCCTTGAAGCACTGCAGGAGGCAAGAGCAGCAGGAAAAATCGGACATATTGGTCTGACCGCTCATTCTGTGGAGGTTTTTGCCCGGGCTCTGGAGCTTGACTGGGTGGAAACTATTATGTTTCCATATAATATTGTAGAGAGTCAGGGGGAAGAGCTGATCTCAAAATGTGAGGAGAAAAACATCGGCTTTATTGATATGAAACCTCTGGCCGGTGGTGCAATTGAAAATGGAACGCTGGCATTGCGTTATGTCTGTTCGAATAAGAACGTTACTATTGTGATCCCGGGAATGGCGGAAGAGAAGGAAATCGAGGAGAATATAAAGGCCTGTCTTGATGATTCCCCGTTAAGCGAGAAAGAACTGGAGGAAGTTCAGACAGTACGGAATCAGCTTGGCACAAATTTCTGCCGCAGATGTAATTACTGTGCTCCATGCAGTGTGGGAATCGATATTTCGGGTGTGTTCCTGTTCGCAGGCTATCTTAATCGTTACGGGCTGGGAGACTGGGCAAGAAACCGTTACAGTTCTCTTGCGGTGAAGGCTTCCGCCTGTATAGAATGCGGCAAATGTGAAACCAGATGTCCGTACCATCTGCCAATCCGCGAAATGCTGAAAGAATGTGCACAACAGTTTGGTGAATAAAAAACATCCACATTAAAATCCTTTGGCGCCATAAAGAATACCAGATGTGTTTTGGTAATCAAACTATCGGATATGTCATGGAACAAGCACAATAAAAAGTTGGTAAAATCCCATATAGAAGGGATGTATTACCAACTTTTTTAGATTTTACAGGATATTTATTTCTGAGAAATCAATAGATAAATCTTCGTAAATTCCAGCTTTTACAGTATCAGTGAACGAATATTCTTCAATGGAATAATCATGATTAAAGTTGTATACTGTAATTCTGTTTTTTGCGATATCTACGATCCAGTATTCCCGGACACCTGCGGAACGATATTTGAAAAGTTTCAGGAGATAATCCATTTTTCTGCTTGCAGGCGATACAATTTCAATAATCCAGTCTGGTGCGCCTTTACATCCTTTATCATCAAGTTTGTTTGGATCACAAATCACAGATATATCTGGTTCGACATAAGTATTATTTATTTCATCAAGATATACGGCGAATGGTGCAGGAAGCACTTCGCAAGTTCCTTTGTGCTGTTTTATATAATTACGGATGATAGCGGAAAGCTCCATGACGAGTTTCTGATGTTTGTACGATGGTGGTGCCATATGATAGATGTGTCCGTCAATCAGTTCAGCTCTTTCGCCATCTGGCAGAGCATAAATATCTTCAATGGTATAAGATTCTTCTTTGAGTAAAGCCATACGATCACGCTCCTTTTTGATTATATTATAGTGGATTTACATAAAATATTCAACACTGACCATCTGGCAGCAACTCTTTTTTATATTTGTAATTTGCTACTGTCACAGGTCATTGTACACCAGAATCTATTTCTGAATGTGCTCGTTATAAATGTGAACAGGCAAAAATTCCGGTTAAAAGTATACATGCTATTCGCAGGACTTTAAATTCACGTATGCGTGTAAATGGTGCAGATTCAGTGACAACTGCTGTCCTGATTGGAAACACACCAGAAGTAAATGAAAATTTCTACACATATGATGTAAGCGAATCAGACTATAAAAAAGAGCTTATCCGTAAAGTATCACTTTGTGGATAAACTCTTTATCATGCCTTGATTACACTTGCTTGCTTACTTCCTGCTTACTTAAAAAACCAAGAGATAAAACCCTTATAAAATCAAGGAATTTTTATGGACCTGGCGGGAATTGAACCCGCGTCCGAAAGCCTATTCATTGAGGCATCTCCCATCACAGTCGCTGTTTTAACATTCCCTTGGATGTACGCCCACCGACAGGCTTACAACCTTAGTAGCTTCATGATACATCTACCGGGGCAAAGCTTACCCGGCAAGGTTTCTCACATGGTCGACGTCAGATTCCTGAAGTGTGAGTGCATCAGGGCTGACGAGCAGCAATTAGGCTGCTAACGCGTACTGTTCGTCTGCGTTTATATTTAGTTTCCCGGTTGGTACGCAGTCTGGGAGTCTGCGGATGGCTTCCCCAACTTCAAAGCCCCCGTCGAAACCAGTACAAGCCCTGAAAATGAGTCTGCAACGCTGTTTTTCATAAAACAGCACTGGTGATGAGACGAAAGCACTTTTTAATATTGATATATCATTCATTATATAAGATATATCGACTGATTAACAGTATAGAAATAAAAACAGAATTTGTCAAGAAGATTTTTATATTTGAGGCTGTTTGGTGTTGTGAACGGCAATACTTATAATTTTTCTGTCATATGTTCACAAATCTTACATAAATCTCTGCTATAGTAACCATATGAAAGATAAAATCTGTTACTGAGGGCGATTTTCCCGGATTTTGCGCTGTGGCTGTAAAGGCGCTGAACAGTCGTGGATTTTAACAATACTCGGAAAACAGTATAAATAAAAAGTAAAAACTGTTTCGGAAAATAATGAAGGAAAACGGAGGGGATAAAATGGATACATTAAAAATCCTGGTGGTGGATGATGAGAGCCGTATGAGAAAGCTGGTAAAGGATTTCCTGACAAAGAAGAATTTCCAGGTACTGGAAGCCGGTAATGGTGAAGAAGCCATGGATATCTTTTATGAGGAGAAGGACATCGCACTGATTATTCTGGATGTCATGATGCCGAAGATGGATGGATGGGAAGTTTGTCGTGAGATTCGCAAGAACTCAAAAGTTCCGATCATTATGCTGACTGCAAGAAGTGATGAGAGAGATGAGCTTCTTGGATTTGATCTGGGGGTAGATGAATACATCTCCAAACCATTCAGTCCGAAAATCCTTGTTGCAAGAGTGGAGGCAATTCTGAGACGTACAGGTCAGAATAATCCGGAAGATGTGATTTCAGCAGGCGGCATTGTTATAGATAAAGCAGCACATCTGGCTACTGTGGATGGTAAGCCTATGGAACTGAGCTTTAAGGAATTTGAACTTTTGACATATTTTCTGGAGAATCAGGGAATCGCACTTTCCAGAGAAAAGATCCTGAATTCTGTATGGAATTATGACTACTTTGGAGATGCTCGTACGATTGATACCCATGTTAAGAAGCTCAGAAGTAAAATGGGAGATAAAGGTGAATATATAAAGACTGTATGGGGTATGGGATACAAGTTTGAGGTAGACGAATGACAGGAAACGGAAAAACAGATAAAAAATTTCATACTCTGCAACATCAGATTTCAGTAGTGTTTATATGTCTGTTACTGCTTTCGATCTTTACCATTACTCTGATCAATGGTCTTTTTCTTGAAAAATATTATGTATCCAAAAAAGTAGAAGTGCTGGAGGAGGCAAAAGAAGTGTTGTCTCAGATGAATCTGGATGACATCCTGCAGTATGATACAGATATAGAAGAGGACAAAAAAGAGGCAACAGATGAGATTTCGGATGAGATTGAGAGGAGCAGTTCCAGAAATAACCTTACCTGGATCATAGTAAATGAGGAAAACAGCGGTTATTATTACTGGGGAGAGAATAATATGGCAAAAATGCTCCGCAGTAAGCTGTTTGGGTATATTAATAATCTGGATCAGGATATGCAGCACAGTCGTGTGCTCAAAAAGACAGATACCTGTACCATGTGGCAGGTGCATGATCGCTTTGTAGGCATGGAATATGTGGAATGCTGGGGACAGTTTGATAATGGTTACTATTTCCTGATCCGTTCTCCTCTGGAAAGTATTAAGGAAAGTGCATCTATTTCCAACAGTTTTTACTTCATTGTAGGAATAATCATAATTGTGGTCAGCGGTATTGTGATTCTTGTGATGACAAATCGTATTACCCGCCCGATCAGTGAACTGACCAAATTATCAGAGAAGATGTCTGATCTGGATTTTGATGCCAGATATCAAAGCAGGGCAGGTAATGAGATTGATGTACTTGGCGATAACTTTAACAAAATGTCCAGAAAACTTGAGAGCACGATCTCAGAGTTGAAATCGGCTAATAACAAGCTTCAGAAAGACATAGAAGATAAGATTAAAATTGATGAGATGCGTAAGGAATTTCTTGATAATGTTTCTCATGAACTGAAAACTCCTATTGCATTGATCCAGGGATATGCAGAGGGGCTGAATGAAAATATTTCCGATGATCCGGAAAGCAGGGAATTTTACTGTGAAGTTATTATGGATGAGGCTTCAAAGATGAACAAGCTGGTCAAAAACCTGCTGACGCTGAATCAGCTGGAGTCCGGTAAAGATGCCCCGGTGATGGAAAGATTTGACATTGTATCTCTGATCAGGGGTGTACTTGGTTCTATGCATATTATGATCGAACAGAAAGAAGCAACTGTGATTTTTGAAGAAACAGAACCTGTATATGTATGGGCGGATGAGTTTAAGATTGAAGAGGTTGTGACCAATTATACAAGCAATGCACTGAACCATCTGGACGGAGAACGAAAAGTAGAAATTAAGGTTCTTCAGGAAGAGGACTGTGTGAAAGTAACCGTATTTAATACAGGTACTCCGATTCCGGAAGAGGATATCCCAAATCTCTGGAATAAATTCTACAAAGTAGATAAGGCCCGGACAAGAGAATATGGCGGAAGTGGTATCGGACTTTCAATTGTTAAGGCAATCATTGAGAGTATGAACCAGAAATATGGGGTATGTAATTATGATAATGGCGTGGAGTTCTGGTTCACTCTGGATTGCAGGCAGTGATAAGATATCCGGGTATTGTGAACGTAGTGAGAAGCGTGTTACTGTGAATGGAGTGAACAGTAACTGGTAGTATGATCGGAATAAAAACAGACAGAAGCAAAGAAAGCACTTTGCAACTGTCTGTTTTTGGGTTATACTGTATTGGAGCGTTTTGATCGGATATTTTATTCCGGTCTGACATGTGATCCGGAAAACCTTTGGATTACCATAATGAGGAAAACAGATAATGACATCAGGAGGATAACATGATTGCAATAATTGACTATGATGCCGGAAATATTAAAAGTGTAGAAAAAGCACTTCATTATCTTGGGGAAGAAACAACAGTAACCCGCGATCCGCAGACTTTGTTAAATGCGGATAAAGTAATCCTGCCGGGCGTGGGAAGCTTTGGACAGGCGATGGAGAATCTTCATACATACGGACTTGTACCTGTGATCCATGAGATTGTAGAGAAGAAGACGCCATTTCTTGGAATCTGCCTGGGACTTCAGCTCCTTTTTGAAAGCAGCGAGGAGACACCGGGGGTGGAAGGCCTTGGAATCCTGAAAGGGAAAATTGTTAAGATTCCGCCTGCACCCGGGCTTAAGATTCCACATATGGGATGGAATTCCCTGCATTTTCAGAATAATGGCAGACTGTTTCAGGGAATCCCGGAACAGACCTATGTATATTTTGTGCATTCTTATTATCTGCAGGCAGAGGAGCCTGAGATTGTAAAGGCTACTACAGAATACAGCACCTGTATTCATGCTTCCGTAGAAAAGGACAATGTATTTGCCTGCCAGTTCCATCCGGAAAAGAGCAGCAAATGGGGACTGAAGATACTTGAAAATTTTGCTGCTGTGGGAAAAGACGGCAATACTGAGAAGGAGGGAAAATAAAATGTTTACAAAGAGAATTATTCCCTGCCTGGATGTAAATAACGGACGTGTGGTAAAGGGCGTAAATTTTGTGCAGCTTCGCGATGCGGGTGATCCGGTGGAGATTGCCAAAGCCTATGATGCAGCAGGAGCGGATGAACTGGTGTTTCTCGATATTACAGCATCCTGCGAACAGAGAGATACAGTAGTTGACATGGTAAGACGGGTTGCTGCCAATGTATTTATCCCGTTTACAGTAGGCGGCGGTATCCGTACTGTAGATGATTTCAAGAAACTGCTGAGAGAAGGAGCAGATAAGATTTCCGTAAATTCTGCAGCAATTGACAGACCGGAACTGATCAGTGAGGCGGCTGACAAGTTTGGAAGCCAGTGCGTAGTTGTGGCTATTGATGCCAAGCGCAGAGAAGACGGCGGATGGAATATTTACAAACATGGCGGAAGACTGGATACAGGGATTGATGCCATAGAGTGGGCAAAGAAAGTGGAAGCTCTGGGTGCAGGGGAAATCCTTCTCACCAGTATGGACTGTGACGGTACAAAAGCAGGATATGATCTGGCTCTTACCAGAGCAATTGCTGATGCTGTCTCCATTCCTGTGATCGCATCAGGCGGTGCAGGTACACTGGAGCATTTTTATGATGCACTGACCGAAGGGGGAGCAGATGCTGCACTGGCTGCGTCTTTGTTCCATTATAAAGAACTGGAGATTTCTCAGGTGAAGGATTATCTGTCTGACAGGGGAATTTCTGTCAGACGATGACCACGAAAAATATAAGAGGTGAAGGATAAGGTATGTCAGCAATTTCAGGTGACTGGCTGGAAGCCCTGAAGGGGGAGTTTCACCAGCCGTATTATGCGAAATTATATAAAACGGTGATGACAGAATATCAGACTAGGAAGATTTTTCCTCCTGCGGATGATCTGTTTAATGCATTTCATTTTACACCGTTGAATGAAGTGAAGGTAGTGATTCTGGGTCAGGATCCCTATCATAATGACGGGCAGGCTCATGGGCTTTGTTTTTCCGTAAAGAGAGGAGTGGAGACGCCACCGTCCCTGGTGAATATTTATCAGGAGCTTCATGATGACTGTGGATGCTATATCCCCAATAACGGCTATCTGGAGAAGTGGGCGAAGCAGGGAGTGCTTCTTCTGAACACAGTTCTGACTGTACGCGCCCATCAGGCAAATTCACACAGGGGGATCGGCTGGGAGCAGTTTACGGATGCTGCGATCCAGGTTCTGAATGAGCAGGACCGTCCTATTGTATTTCTGCTCTGGGGACGTCCGGCGCAGATGAAAAAATCCATGCTGAATAATCCGAAGCATCTGATTCTGGAGGCGCCTCATCCAAGTCCTCTGTCTGCTTACAGGGGATTTTTCGGATGTAAACATTTCAGTAAAACAAACGAATTTCTTGTTGCCAATGGTCTGGAACCAATCGACTGGCAGATAGAAAATATATAAGAAAAGAGGTAATGTGTAGTCAGGTAAAAGACACACAGTGATAACATGAATCAGAAAAACAATTTAGTAAAAAATGCATCCTTTCTGATGATTGCAGCTATGATCTCCAAGGTAATCGGTCTTCTGTACAAGAGTCCCCTTTCCAATATTATAGGAAGCCTTGGAATGGGCTATACAAGCCTTGCGCAGAATGCCTATATGATCCTTCTGATGATCGCATCCTTTAGTATTCCACAGGCGGTATCCAAGCTGATCTCCGAGCGTATTGCTCTGAAGGATTACAGAAATGCACATAAGTTCTTTAAGGGTGCCATGATCTATGCCATGGTGATTGGCGGAGTGGTCGGTTTGTTCTGTCTCTTTGGAGCAGGGCTGATCATCCCTCAGAATCAGAAGGATGCAATTCCGGCACTTCAGATCCTGGCTCCGACGATTTTTTTGTCCGGTATTCTTGGGGTATTCAGAGGATATTTTCAGGCATACAGAAATATGATGCCAACATCTATCTCCCAGATTATTGAGCAGGTATTTAATGCGGCAGTCAGTCTTCTGGCTGCATGGGGATTTATCAATGCATTCTCAGATGGAACAGAGAACAGCATTGCAAAATGGGGGGCAGCAGGTTCCACAGTAGGAACCGGAGCCGGAGTGGTGACTGCATTGGCATTCATGCTTCTGGTATATGGTGTGAACCGCAGAAAAATCCTGCACCGGGTAGAGAGAGATCACAGACACCAGGAAGAGTCCTACAAAGAGATTTTTCGTGTGATCATCCTGGTTGTTTCGCCGATCATTCTCAGCGCCTTTGTTTATAATGTAAATGCTTATATCAATGGGTATCTTTTCTCGGATATTCTGGGAAGAAGAGGTGGAGATGCGGCACAGATTGGTATTTTATATGCAGAGTATGCTACTTACTTTATGACAATTATTAATATTCCTCTGACGCTGTCCAGTACGGCACCTACTTCCATGATTCCGGAAGTTTCCGCTCTGTATGCCACCGGAGATATTGAAGCGACCAGAGAGTGCATTGACCAGACCGTACAGCTTTCTATGGTAGTTTCCGCCCCATGTGCAATGGGACTGGCAGTGCTTGCACAGCCGATTGTATTTTTGCTTTACGGAAATTCCACAGGACTGGCAGCCAACCTGCTGATCCTTGGTTCTTTTTCGATCCTGCTCAATGGAATGTCAAATATTTCCAATGGAGTTCTGCAGGCAATCGGACAGCAGAGGATTCCGGTGATTACGGCAGCAATCGCACTGGTTGTGGATATTGTGGTAGTGGTAGTGTTGCTGTTTACTACAAACCTTGGAGTTTACGCACTGCTGATCGCAATGGTGATCTATTCTGTGGTTGTATGTGTGTTAAATGACAGAGCCATGAAGAAATATCTGCAGTATAAGAACCCATGGAAAGAAGGATATCTGTATCCTGTTCTTGCATCTGTTCCCATGGGAATTGTTGCAGGCTGTATCTGCTATGGACTGAACATTTTTGTAAAATCCAATTTCATTTGTCTGATCGTTTCCATTCCTGTTGCTGCGGTTGTTTATCTGTTTGCTTACCTGATCATCAGCAAGCCGTCAGAATCACAGCTTAGAAGAATTCCGGGTGGAAGCTATCTGATAAGGATTGCAGAGAAACTTCCGTTCTGGCAGAATAATTAAACACTGAAATTATAAAAAACAAAAGAGTTATATTTCATGGTTTAAATGTAGTTCTGAAATAGAAACACATTTAAAATTTCTGAAATATAACTCTTTTTTGAGCGCGTTTGAAAAATGCTTTTCGCAAAGCAGGATATGTAGATTGCGGGAATGATTTTTCAAATACGCTCTAGAGCGTGTCTGAAAAATAAAAATTGCACAAAACGCATGTTTTATTTCCCTT